>NZ_DAOMPX010000040.1:0-25748 GCF_035445025.1 Citricoccus sp.
AGCAACCAAGTGCCGCTCTCTTGCAGCCGCATCAGATTGGGCGCCGATAACCATTGTTACGTCAAGTGGCACTCTGCGTATCTCATCTGATGCATCATTCTCTTGCGATGCACCCCTCTCCCGCTAGGCCTGCGAAACAGGTCACTGACAAGAGGTTTAGGCCCGCGGATCGTCGTGCTGGAGGCGACGATCGGCCCGTGCGGTTCTGGAGCAGGATATTTGCCTCACCCGCGGGACCTGGGCCATTGCGCTGTTGATGCATCCGATGAAGGATCCATTCATCTGTTGAGACGGCGGTCGGAGGCTCCGTGGCGGTCGATAAGGCGGGTCGGGTGCATCTGGTGGCCGCGGCGGCCCTGCTGCATCCGGAGCAGCAGATGGTCGAGGAAATGCTCGAGGGATGGCGCAATCAGCAGCTGTGCCGGAACCTGCAGTTCGCCACGATCGATCAGCGGATCCGGTATGTGCGTCGGTTCCTGGATCACGTCAACGAGTTCCCCTGGCACTGGACGCCGGGGATGGTCGAGGAGTACTTCGCCGATCTGCGCTCGGTGCGACGGCTCAGCCACGCCACGGTGCGCGGCCAGCAGTCGGCGCTGCGACATTTCACCTCGTACATCTGCTGCCCGGACTACGGTTGGGACCGGGTCTGTGAGCAGCTGTTCGGCATCCATCCGGCCCAGGTGTTCTTCGACTGGAACACCGCCGCGCATGCTCAGGAGTACGAGGCCCGGCCGGCCAAGCGCCCGTTCACCCGCCGGGAGTTGCAGCGACTGTTCGACCACGCCGACGACGAGGTGCAGCGCATCGCCGCCTCGGGCCGCAAGGGCTGGGCCCCGGCCTACCGGGACTCGGTGATGCTCAAGGTCGCCTACTCCTACGGGCTGCGATTCAACGAGCTGCGCCACCTGCAGACGGTGGACTTCGCCACGAACCCGCACGCGCGCCGCTTCGGTACCTTCGGGATGTGCAAGGTCCGCTACGGCAAGGCCCGCCGCGGCTCCCCGCCCAAGCCGCGCAGCGTGCTGACCGTCTTCGCCTGGACCCCGGAGATCCTCCAGGCCTGGCTGGCCAACGGCCGCGGGAGCCCGGGCACCCTGGAGCTGTTCCCCAGTGAACGCGGTGGTCTGGTCCATGAATCCACGCTGCTGCGGCGGCTGCGCCGCTATTGCGCGGAACTGGAGTTGCCCGAGGGCCTGGATCTGCACTCGCTGCGCCGGTCCTACGCCACGCACCTGCTCGAGGACGGCTGGGACCCGATGTTCGTCCAGCACCAGATGGGCCACGAGCACCCCTCGACCACCGGGATCTACCAGTTCGTCAGCTCCGATTACCGCAATGCCACCCTGAAGGCCGCCCTGGACCGCACCCTGGCCCAGGCCGCCGGAACCCGGGAAGGAACCGAATGAGACGCGCGGTCGATTACACCTGGCGCCTGGCCGAACTGATGGCCGGGCGCGGACTGCACAACACCACCGAGCTGATCCCCCTGCTGGCCGACCGCGGCATCGCCCTCTCCCGGCCTCAGGTCTACCGGCTGGTGAACCAGCGCCCCGAACGGGTCTCGCTGCACCTGGTCTCGGCGATCTGCGACATCTTCGGCTGCGGGCCCGATGACCTGATCACCGTCACCGCCACCGACGCCCGACCCCGGAAGACCGGCACCTCCCCCGGCGTGAACGTGGTCGACCTGAACCGCGCGGTGAGGCCCCGCCGGGCCCGGATCATCGACGATGGACAGTGAGGCCCCGGCCGGGCTCACGCCCCGCTCCACCACCCGCGGCCGGCCCCGCACCACCGGGACGGTGATCTGCTCCCGCTGCCACCGCGCGGTCGGCCGGGCCCGCACCACATGGCCCGAGGGACCGATCTGTGGGATCTGCTACCACCAGGCCACCCGCACCCACGGCACCTGCCCCGGTTGCGGACAGCACCGCCTGCTGCCCGGACCACCCAACAACGCCGGCCAGCCGCGTTGCGCACCCTGCGCGGGGATCGCCCAGGACTTCGCCTGCGCCCGCTGCGGGCACGAGGGCGAGTTCTACCGCCGCGGCATCTGCGCCCGCTGCGCCCTGCGCGAGGACCTCACCGACGAACTCCTCCCCGGCTCCCCCGACCCCGAGCCGATCCGCCGGCTCATCGACGCCCTCTGCGCCGCCAGGCGCCCCGAGAGCATCCTGACCTGGAAACGCTCCACCAAGGTGAACGCCCTGCTGCAGCACCTGGCCAGCGGACAGACACCCCTGAGCCACGAGGCACTGGACGCCCACGGCACCGGCCGCCACATCGAGCACCTACGCGCCCTGCTGGTCCACCACGGACTACTGCCGCCACGGGACCACTACCTCGCACTGTTCCAGACCTGGATTCAGGTCAGGATCGACCCACTACCGCGGCACATCGCCGCAGTGGTGGAGCAGTTCGCCGCCTGGCACCATCTCAAGCGCATCCGGGCCAAGGCCGACGCCGCCGAACCCACCCAGGGACCGGTGCACTCGGCCAAGCAGGAGATCACCGAGACCATCAAGTTCCTCACCTGGCTCGATGCCACCCACCAGCGCACCGCGGCCAGCTGCACCCAGCAAGACCTCGACGCCTACCTCGCCAGCGGGCCGACCACCCGACACGCCATCCGCACCTTCATCGTCTTCGCCCACAGCACCCACCTGAACACCAACCTCAGTCTCGGACACCGCGCCGCGCGCACCAGCCCGGCCCTGACCCAGGACCAACGCCTGGCCTGGCTCAACGAGCTGCTCACCGGCACCAGCGAGTCCCTGCCCTACCGCACCGCCGGCACCCTGCTGCTGCTCTACGCCCAGCCCCTGATCCGGATCACCGGGCTACGCACCGGCGACATCACCACCACCGAGGACCACCTCCACCTGACCCTGGGCAAACACCCCACCCCCGTGCCTGCCCCGTTCGCCGAGTTGCTGGACCAGCACCTGACCACCCGACCGAACCTGAACACCGCCACCGGCCCCGACAGTCCCTGGCTGTTCCCGGGCACCCGCGCCGGCACCCACCTGCACCCGAACACCCTCCGCAACCGGCTCCGGGCCCTCGGGGTGAACCTGCTCGGCGCCCGCAACCGCGCCCTAGCCGACCTCGTCACCGAAGTCCCTCCCCCGGTGGCCGCCGACGCCCTGGGCTACAGCCACCAGGTCGCGTTCAAACACGCCGCCCACGCCGCCGAGCCCTGGGCCCGCTACGCCGGCCGACAACGCTAAGCGCGAATCCCCGGCAGCCCCCTGCTATCACCACACGGCTTCTACTGCTTCTGCCGTGCCTTCTTCAGAAACGGATAGGCAATCAACATGCCCACGGCAATCACCACGCCGGGGCGCAGATGCTCCCAGAACGACTGTTCAGGTCTCAGCACCGCACCGACCACCAGGAAACCGACAAGGACAGAAACCACCAACACAGCCAACGCCAACACTTCATAGCGCCGCGGCGGGGACCGCCGATCGTCCATGGCCTGGCTCCTCTGCTCGTGCCCTCCCGGGAGCATAAGTCACCGCCGGACATGATCGGACACGAGCGACCCACTCACGTCCTAGGCAACAAGACCCAGGTCAGGTTTACGCCCTCACCCGATACGCAGGGGTGCCAGTAGAAGTTTAACCATGTGCGCCCTTCGCACATCCTGAGGAAACGGATAACACCGTGGACGCGCACCTAATGCGAACGTCTGAGCAGGAGCTGACGCGTGCTGTGCCGGCCGTGTCGCGCTCCTGGGCGGGCTTAACCCGCGACCAAAGGCCGACTCAAAATACTCGGGTCGCTTTTGCCCGATGCCCTTGACGCGGAACCGGCAGATGATGCCTAGCCGATCATGCGATTGGCAATACACCGGCCCGATCATCGATTCAGTGCTCACCGTTGTTGCGCCATCGAATCTAGCGCTGCCGCAATTCCAGCGTTGCAGCAATGCAGGCGAACCGTGATGTGAAGCTGATCCCTAACGCCTCAGCACCCTCCGCGCCAGCAGGTTGCCCAGGGCTTGGATCACCTGGACCACGATCACGATGATGAATAGGGCCGCCCACGTGACCACTGGGTCGAATTGGCGGTAGCCGTAGGCGACGGCGTAGTTGCCCAGTCCTTCGCCGCCGATGATGCCGGCCACGGCGGACATATCCACTAAGGCGATGATCGCGAACGTGTAACCCAGCAACAGGGGCCCGAGGGCCTCGGGCAGGATGACCGTGCGGATGATGCGCCAGGGGCCGGCGCCCATGGCGCGGGCCGCTTCGATCACCCCAGGGTCAACGGCCATCAGGTTCTGCTCCACCAGTCGGGCGATGAAGAAGCTCGCCGCGATGGAAATGCCGAAGACCACGGCGTCTGAACCGATTCCGGTGCCGACCACTACGCGGGCTAGCGGCTGTACGGCGGCGATGAAGATGATGAAGGGCACCGGCCGGAAAGTGTTCACCAGGATCGAGATCACCCAGAAGACCACCGGCTGCTGCAGGATCCCTCCCTTGCGCGTCACGTACAGCAGCAGCCCCAGGATGAGTCCTGCGATTCCGCCAAAGAACAGCGCCAGCGCGACAATCCACATCATGATGCCGGTCTGCTCCAACAGGGTGGGCATCAACTCCGCAATCTGCGTCGTAATGTCGTTCACGGGGAAACCTCCTCGACCTTGACCAGGGACCCGACCGTGGATAGGGCCTCACGCACCCTGGAGGCGTCACCACGCACGGCGATCGTCAACAGGCCGTAGACCCTGCCCTGGATGGAGTCCACGCCACCGTGGACCAGATTGAAGTCCACGCCTGCCCGCGCCAGCGCCGCGAATACCCTCGCTTCGGTCGCGCCCTCGTCGGTGAAGGAGATAGTGAAGAATCGTCCCTGGTGCTGGGCCCGCAGTTCGGCCAGCTCGTCGCCGGTGGGCAGGTTCCGCACCACCGTGCGCACGAATCGCCTGGCCGTAGGTGTCTGGGGATTGGTGAAGACGTTGTAGGTCTCGCCAGACTCGACCACGCGACCGCGCTCCATGACCGCCACCTTGGTGGCGATGCGCGCGATCACGTCCATCTCATGGGTGATCACCACGATGGTCACACCGAGTTCTCGGTTGACCTTACCCAGCAGGTCGAGGACCTCGTCCGTGGTTTCCGGGTCCAGGGCCGAGGTGGCCTCATCGGCCAACAGGATGGCGGGATTGGCCGCCAGGGCGCGGGCGATGCCCACCCGTTGCTGCTGGCCGCCCGAGAGCTGCTCGGGGAAGTTGTCCGCCTTGTCCGCTAGGCCCACAAACTCCAACAGCTCCAAGGCCCGGTCCTTGCGATCCTTGCCCTTCCATCCGGCCACCTCCAGGGGATACTCCACATTGCGGCGGACCGATCGGGAACCCAGGAGGTTGAAGCGCTGGAAGATCATCCCGATGCCAGTGCGCATCTGGCGCTGCTTGCCGGCCGAGAGAGAGGTGATGTCCACGCCGTCGATCTCGATGCTGCCGCTCGACGCTGGCTCCAATGCGTTGATCAGACGTACCAGAGTTGATTTGCCGGCGCCGGAGTAGCCGATGATGCCATACACGTCGCCTTGCTCGATCTCGAGGGAGACGCTGTCCACGGCGATGACGGGGTTCCCGCCACGTTTAGCGGGCGGATACTCCTTGGTGACGTCCTTCAGGATGATGTGTAGCACGGGTGACGGGCCGTCCTTCCGAGGGCACCCGACGCCGGCCGGCACCTTCCCCGGGGAAGGCGCCGGCCGGCGTCGGGTTGAGAGGGTGTGTCCTTACTGGGCGTCGCGGAGGGCCGTCTCCGTCTCCTCGAGCGAGGACTGGAGTTCCTCAGCCGGAGTCTTCAAGAACACGGCGGTGCCGCCGGCGGACTCCTGGGCACCATCCAGGACGTCCTGGTTGGTCTGGTAGATCTCCACCAGCTTCTGCAGTACCTCATTGTCCACGTCCTTGGCCTGGGCCGCGAAGATGTTGACGTAGGGCAAAGCGGAGGGATCGTTGGGGTCGTCTTGGGCCAGGGCGTCCTCTGGCTTCAGGCCCGCGTCGTTGATGAAGTCGTTGTTCACGATGGCCCCGGCCACGTCGGGCAGGGAGGTCACAGTGACGGCCGCATCCAGGGCCTTGACGGTCACCTTGGACTTGTCCTTGATGACGTCCTCCAGGGTCGAAGAGGCGTTGCCACCATCCTGCAGGCTGATGAGCCCGGCCGACTGCAGCACCAGCAGTCCGCGGGCCTGATTGACGGTGTCGTTGGGCACCACGACCTCTTCACCCTCCGGGATCTGATCCACGGACTCATACTTCTCCGAGTAGAAGCCCAGCGGGTAGATCGCCGTGGCGCCAATCGGCTGAATGTCATCCCCAGAGGAGACGTTGTAGTCGGCCAGGTACTGGATGTGCTGGAACTGGTTGATGTCCAGCTCGCCCTCGCTCAAGGCCGGGTTCGGCTGGGTGTACTCGGTGAAGTCCACGATCTCCAACTGAATGCCCTCCGCCTCCACGGCCTCCTCGTAGGTGCTCCAGTACGGCTCGGATGCGCCCACGACGCCGAGCTGGACCGGGTTCGCCTCGGTGCCCAGTTCGGCTTCAGCCTGATCCCCGCCACCACCGCCGCATGCCGACAGAGCCAGGACACTAGCCAGTGCAATAGCGGACAGAGAGAGGGTGCGGGTGCGGATCATGGGGCGCTCCTGATCATGAGACGGATGGGTCGGAGACCATACAACACGACGGTGAGCGCCGGCATAAACCCCAGCGTTCATGAGCGGACACAGGCCACGCCGACGAGGGTGAATACACCACCCAAGATGACTGATGCGTCCCAGGGTGACGCCAAGTTACCCACGAGTTGCGATCACTTTCTCGAACGTAATCTAGCCCTGTGAGCAATCGATCATGCTGACCGTCGCGCTCCAGGCAGGCAGGATGGGAGACCCGTCGGCTAAGGGGTGCGCGCGGGAGTCAGGGGATCGCGCCGGGGAGTCCCGCCCGGATGATCTGCGCCCCTGCAGCCAGGGCCCTCATCTTGTCTCGCGCAACGCTCCGGGCCAGTGGCGCCATACCGCAGTTCGTGCTCGGGTACAGCTTGTCTGCATCGACGAACCGGAGCACGTCCCGGAGGGTGGCGGCCACCTCCTCGGGAGTCTCGATCGCGTCGCTGGCGACGTCGATGGCCCCGACCATCACCTTCTTGCCCCGGAGCAGTTCGATGAGCTCGACCGGGACGCGGGAGTTGTGGCGCTCCAGCGAGATCATGTCGATCGAGGACTGCTGGAGCAGCGGGAACGACGTCTCGTACTGGCGCCATTCCGCTCCCAGCGTGGCCTTCCACTCGGTATTGGCCTGGATGCCGTAGCCGTAGCAGATGTGCACGACCGTCTGGCTGCGCAGCCCCTCGGCCGCGCGCTCGAGGGCGGCCACGCCCCAGTCCTTCAGGTCGTCGAAGAACACGTTGAAGGCGGGCTCGTCGAATTGGATGATGTCCACGCCTGCCGCCTCCAGCTCGTGGGCCTCCTGGTTGAGGATCGTTGCGAACTCCCAGGCGAGCTTCTCGCGGCTGCCGTAGTGCTTGTCGGAGAGGGTGTCGATCATGGTCATGGGGCCGGGCAGCGTCCACTTGATGGGCTGGCTGGTTCGGGCACGCAGGGCCTTCGCGTCGTCGACGAAGACCGAGCGCTCACGGCCCACCGCGCCGACGACCGTCGGCACGCTCGCGTCGTAGCGGTCGCGGATCCGCACCGTTTCACGCCGCTCGAAGTCGACGCCGCTGAGGTGTTCGATGAACGTGGTGACGAAGTGCTGACGGGTCTGCTCCCCGTCGCTGACGATGTCGATACCCGCCTGGCGCTGCTCGTCCACGGCCAGGGCCAGCGCATCCCGCTGGCCCTCCCGCAGTTCCTCGCCGTCCAGCTTCCACGGCGACCACAGCGTCTTGGCCTCCGCGAGCCAGGAGGGCTTGGGCAGGCTGCCGACGATGGTGGTGGGCAACAGGGTGTTCATCGGTGGTTCTCCTTGTTTCGTGCGGTCAGGATGCATGTGTCGCGGCCCATCGCTCAAGGAGGCCCTGGTGTGGCTTCACGAAGTGCTCCTCCGTAAACTTCCCCTGCGCGAGGGCCAGGTGGCTGCGCTCCTCGCGGTCGTAGGTGACACGCGTCATCGAATAGTCGCGATGGTCCAGGCTCGGCCGGTAGACCCGGCCGGCCGCCGCGTTGGCGTTGTAGATCTCCGGGCGATAGATCTTCTGGAACGCCTCCATCGTGCTGATGAGGCCGATGAGCGCCAGGCTGGAATAATCGTTGAGGAGATCGTCCCGGAAGTAGAACGCCAGGGGCGCGACCGAGCCGGGGGGCATGAAGTAGCGGACGCGCAGCCCCATCCTCTCGAAGTATCGATCGGTCAGGGAGGACTCGTCCTGCCGATACTCGACCCCGAGTATCGGATGCCGATTCTCGAGCCGGCGGTAGGTCTTGGAACTCGAGACACTGATGCAGATCACAGGAGGCTGGGGGAACCGCTTCCGATAGGCATCGGAGTCCACGAAGTGCTGGAAGAGTTTCCCGTGCAGTGCGCCGAAGTCGCTGGGGATGCTGGACCGCGGCGCCCTCGCCTGGTGTTCCGGCAACACCACGCTGAAGTCGTAGTCACGGAGGTAGGACGAGAAGTTGTTCCCCACGATTCCGTCGAGACGTACGTTGGCCAGCGTGTCCCGGATCCCCACGTCGAGCATCTCGACCAGGGGGAACGCCGCGTCCTCGCCGTACGCGGTGAAGAGCAGGTCGACGGAGACGATGTCGATCTCCACGGCATAGCGGTCACGGCCCGGGTTGTCCCAGTGCGCCAGGTCGTTGAAGCGATTCTCGATCATCGCCAGGGTGTCGCGCAGGTTCTGCTGACGGTCGGCGCCGCGGGCCAGGTTCGCGAAGTTCGTGGTGCCGCGGGAACTGGATGACGGGGAGTAGTCCTCATCGAAGCGGGTGGTGCTGATCCCGAAGGTGAACTCGTTCGTCCTGGTGATCCGATCCATCGATTCCCCCCGATCGTCCGCGAGCCGGCTGCCCCCGTCCGTCCCGGTCCCGACCGCCCGTCGCTGCTGCTCGTGCACTGCTCTCCCGAGACCCGTCTCAGTCATGCTTCCGACACCCCCGGGCTGGCCGGAGGACGTCGTTGCGGGCTCCGGTGGCTCCGGCTCCCCGCGCCGGTCGGCGCCGCGACGCTGACACCGCGTCGATCCATCCGAGACTTCGAACGCAGTCCAGGGCCGCCTCGAGGTCGGCCCGCAGGTCGGTGACGTCCTCGACGCCCACGGACAGCCGGACTAGGTCGGCCGGGACCTCCAGGGCGGTGCCGCGCACGGAGGCGTGGGTCATCTCGGAGCAGTAGCAGATCAGGGACTCGACCCCGCCGAGGCTGACCGAGAGCGCGAACAGCTCGGTGGACTGGGCGAAGGCCCGCGCGGCGGGCTCTCCCCCGGTCAGCCGGACGGACACGATCCCGCCGTAGCCGTCCATCTGCCGGGACGCCAGCTCGTGCCCGGGGTGCTCCGGCAGTCCCGGGTAGTAGACCTGCGCGATCCCCGGTTGGTCCTGCAGCCAGCCGGCCAGTTCCGCGGCGTTCGCGCCGTGCCGGTCCATGCGCAGCCCCAGGGTCTTCAGCCCGCGCGCGGCGAGGTAGCTGTCCTGCGGCCCGGCCACCGCGCCGGCGGCGAACTGCTGGTAGCCGACCGCCTCGGCCAGGTCCCGCCCCCGGTACTCCCGGTCGGCCACCACCACGGCCCCGCCCAACACGTCCGAGTGCCCGCCGATGTACTTGGTCGTGGAGTGCACCACCGCGTCCGCACCGAGGTCCAGGGGCCGCTGCAGGTACGGGGAGGCGAAGGTGTTGTCCACCACCAGCAGCGCCCCGGCCCGGTGGGCGATCTCCGCCCAGGCGGCCAGGTCCGCGATGCCCAGCAGCGGGTTCGACGGGGTCTCCACCCACAGCACGGCCGTGGTGCCGGGGCGGACCGCCGCCGCGACCGCCATGGGATCGGTGATGTCCACCGGGGTGTTCTCAACGCCCCACGGCGCGAGGACGCCGTTGATGAGCCGGTTCGTCCCGCCGTAGCCGTCTCCGCCGAGCACGATGTGGTCCCCGGGGCGCAGCACCGAGCGCAACAGGGCGTCCTCGGCGGCGAGCCCGGAGGCGAACGCGAACGCCCGGCTCCCGTGCTCCAGGGCGGCCAGTTGGGTCTCGAAGCCGTTGCGCGTGGGGTTGGACCCGCGGCTGTACTCGTGGCCGCCGCGCAGCAGGTTGATGCCGTCCTGGACGAAGGTGCTGGTCTGGTAGATCGGCGGCACGACCGCCCCGGTCAGCGGGTCCGGCTCCTGGCCGGCGTGCACCGCCGTCGTGTTGAAGCCCCGGCGGGTGTCCTGCGCGGTGGCCAGCGCGGCGTCGTTCAGGAGGGTCATCTCAGCGCACCTCCCCGGCCAGGGCGGAGGTCGGCACGGTGGCCGGTACCGAGACCGGCACGGTGGCCAGCGCGCGGTCGAGGTCCGCGACCAGGTCCTGCGGACACTCCAGTCCGATGGACAGCCGGATCGTGGTCTCGCCGATCCCCGCGGCCTCGCGGCGGTCCGGGGCGAGGCGACAGTGGGTCATGGTGGCGGGATGACAGACCAACGAGCGCACGTCGCCCACGTTGGCCACGAGCTGGAACAGCTCCAGCGCGTCGATGAACGGGCCCACGGCCTCCGGTCCGGCCGCCAGGTCGAAGGAGAACACCGAGCCGGTGCCGTGCGGGAAGTCCCGCGCGGCGAGGGCGGCACTGGGGTGCCCGGGGATCCCCGGGTGGTGGACGCGCCCGACGGCGGGGTGCCCGGCCAGGTGCTCGGCCACCGTGAGGGCGGTGGTCCCGTGCCGGGCGATGCGGACCTCGAGGGTCTCCAGGCCCTGGATGAACTGCGCGGCGCTGGCCGGGGCGAGGGTCGGGCCGAGGTCGTGCAGGAACTTGCTGCGGGCCAGCGCGAGGTACGCGCCGCGGCCGTGCCGGTCGACGAGCGTCTGCCCGCCGTAGCGAGCCTTGGGCCGGGCCAGTTGTGGCCACCGTTCCGGGGCCGCGCCGTAGTCGAAGGTCCCCCCGTCCACGATCGCCCCACCGAGCACCGTGCCGTGCCCGCCGAGGAACTTCGTGGCCGAGTGCACCACCACGTCAGCGCCGTGCTCCAGTGGCCGGTACAGGGCCGGCGTGGCCAGCGTGCTGTCCACGATCACCGGCACGCCGGCGCCGTGGGCGATGTCCGCCAGCGCCGGCAGGTCCGGCAGGGTGGCCAGCGGGTTGGTGATGGCCTCGAGGAAGAACGCGCGGGTGTCCGGCCGGATCGCCGCGGCCCACGCCACCGGGTCCGCGGGGTCGGCGAACGTGACCTCAATGCCGAAGTCGGCGAAGGTGTCCGTCAGCAGGTCCACCGTCCCGCCGTAGAGCTGACTGGAGGCGACCAGGTGCTTGCCGGCGTGGAGCAGGGTCAGCAGGGACAGGGCGACGGCGGCCTGGCCGGTCGCGGTGCCGATGGCCCCGATCCCGCCCTCCAGGGCCGCCAGCCGGTTCTCGAACACGGCCACGGTCGGGTTGCCCGTGCGGCTGTAGGTGAAGCCCGGGGTCTCCAGCCGGAACATCGAGGCGGCCGTGGCGTGGTCCGGGAAGCGGTAGGCCGCCGTCTGGTGGATGGGCACGGCCACCGGCCAGTAGGGGGCCTCGGGCTCGTAGCCGGCGTGGATCTGTTCCGTGGCGTGATGATTCATTTGATCCTCCATCGATCCTGGCGGTAGCACCGTGCCGGCCGGTCCCGGTGTCCCGGGTCGGTTGGCTGGTTGCTGCGGCGTCGTCGAGCCAGATCTCTCGGCCGCTCTGGATGGTGTGGTGGGCCAATCCCACTCGATGGACCCGGTGGGAGTCCAGCGGCGGGCGGGCAGGTGCGTCACAAAACCGCACGTCGGGACATCTTCGGGCCGGACGGTCGCGTCGGCCGCTGCGGCCGGCGTCGGGACCGGGTTTGTGACAGGTTGTGACGGGGCCGGGAGGTGTCGGCCGGTCCGCCCACCGGCCGCTCAGTCCTTCAGTCCGGGTGGGTTCAGCGCGGAGGCGTCGATTCCCTCCTCGGCCAGACCCCACTGCTGGAGGATCTGCCCGTACACTCCGGTTTCAATCAAGTGGTCCAGTCCTGACTGGGCGGCCTCACCCAGCCCCGTGCCCTTCTGCACGGCCACCGAGATGTGCGCAGTGTCGGGCCAGCCGCCGGCCACCAGTCCGACCAGCCGGGTCTGTCCCGTCTGGGCGGCCTTGTAGGCACCGGTCGAGTTGGGACCGAAGGTGGCGTCGGCCCGGCCGGCCTGCAGCGCGAGGCCGGCGGCGGAGTCGTCCTCGTAGTACTGCAGGTCCACCGGATCCAGTCCGGCCTTTCGGTTCTGCCGATCCCACGCCATCAGAACTTTCTCCTGGTTGGTGCCGGACCCCACGATGACCCTCAGACCCGCCACGTCCTTCGCCTCGGTGATCTGTTGGATGTCCGAGTCCGAGGTTACGTAGAACCCGAGCTTGTCCTCGCGGTAACTGGCCATGTCGTACTTCTGCTTGCGCTCGTCCGTCACCGTGACGTTGGAGATGACGGCCTCGTACTTGCCGGACTCCAGGCCCAGGGGCCAGTCCTCCCAGGCGACGGGGACTAGCTCCAGCTCCAAGCCGAGGGAGTCGGCGAGGGCGGAGGCGATGTCCGGATCGCTGCCGACGGGCGTCGCATTGTCCGTGGCGTAGACCGAGAGCGGAGCCGAGTAGGGGACGGTGGCGACGGTGAGCCTGCCATCGGCGGACACCGCTTCCGGGACCAAGGCAGCCGCCTCCTCGGACGCCGTGGCCCCGGGGCGTTCGCGGTCCGGGGACAGGTCCACCGTGGTGCCGCTGCCGATATCGACCTCGGCGGCACCGGTGGCGGCGCTGCTACCGGGATCGGAGCAGGCGGTCAACCCGAGCAGTGCGGCCAGCCCGGTGGCGGTGAGCGCGGTGAGACTCCGGTGGCGGTTCCGGGGCCGCGGGACGGTGCGGAGGGTGGTGGTCATGCTGGGGGTCCTCTCAGGTGGTGGCCGGCAAGGCCGGCCGGCCGGTGTCGTGGTCTCGGTGGGCTGCGCGGGTCCCGATGGCGGCGCACGAGTCGCCCGTGCCGTCCGCAGCTCCTGCGTCAGAGCCCTCGCCCTCGGGCCAGTCCAGGCCCAGGTGCTCGCGCAGGGTGTCCCCGGCGTACTCGGTCGGGTACACACCTCGGTCCTGCAGTGCGGGGACAAGGTGGTTGACGATGTCGTCGAGCCCGGAGGGGATCAGCCACGGGGTGATGTTGAACCCGTCCACGGCACCGAGCCGGGCGTACTCGGCCAACCGGTCGGCCACCTCGGCGTAAGAGCCGGAGAACGTCCGGGCGGCACCCCGGGAGGAACGTTCACGGACGAACTGCAGGATGTTCTGGCCCTTCTCCGCGGCCTCACGCCGCCACGCGCCGGTCAGCTCTGCGGCCTTCGCGCCCTGAAATCCGCTGCCCCGGGTCACGTCGGTCTCATCCACGGCCGGGGCAATCTCCGGCAACGGGCCCTCGGGATCGACCCCGTCCAGGGGCCGGCCCCAGAACTGCTCGAGGTAGGCGATCGCCTGCTGCGGGCCGACCTGATGACTGCGTACCCACTCCAGCTTCTCCTGCGCCTCCCGGACGGTCGGGGCGAGTACGAACTCGGTGCCGGGCATGATCTTCACCGCGCCGGCCGGCCGCCCGGCCCTCACGGTGCGCTCGGTGATGTCCCTCCGGAAGGCCAGGGCATCGTCGAGGGCGTTGTGGGCTGAGAAGATGACATCGGCCTGGCGGGCGGCGAAGTCCCGGCCGGTGGGTGAGTCACCCGCTTGGAAGAGCACCGGCCGGCCCTGGGGGCTGCGCGGCAGTCGGGAGGTGTAGTCCACCGTGTAGTGCTGGCCCTCGTGATGGACCGGTTCGATCCCGTCCGTGTCCAGCCACTGCGGTGCCGTGCCGTCGGCAGCGATGGCCTTCGCGCCCCAGGAGGCCCAGATGCGCTTGGCGGTGCGCACGAAGGCCTCGGCGTGGGTGTACCGGTCGGCGTGGTCCAGGTAGCCACCGCGGCGGAAGTTTGCCCCGGTCCAGGCGTTGTCCGTGGTGACGATGTTCCAGGCCGCCCTCCCCCCGGAAATGAGGTCCAGGGAGTGCAACCGGTGAGCCAAATCCGCCGGGTCGTTGTAGGTGGTGTTCTGCGTGGCCACCAGCCCAATCTTCGTGGTGACCTGCGCCAGGGCCGCGAGCATGGTCTGGGCGTCGGGCCGGCCGACCACATCGAGGTCGTGCAGGTGGCCCAGGTGTTCGCGCAGCCGCAGTCCCTCCCCGAGGAAGAAGGCGGCGAACAGGCCCTGCTCGGCGGTCTGGGCCAAGCGCCGGAAGGACTCGAAATCCGTTTGCGAACCGGCCTCGGGGACGTTCCAGACAGTGGAGGAGTTCACCCCCTGGAAGAAGACACCGAACTGGAGTTGGTGCCTCGGCCGACTGGGGGTGGTGGATGCATTGTGGTCTGACATCTGAAGGTCTCCTGGTCTTCTCGGACGTCCGGTCTCGTCGGGCCGTTCAGGCGGTCGGGCGCTCGGCCCGTCAGGCGGTGGCAAAGCGGCTCGCCGGGCGGGCCAGGCCCAGGGTCTGACGGAAGGTGCGGCCGGGCCCCACGGGGGCCAGCAGCCCGGCCCGGCGCAGTTCCGGAAGCACCAGGTGCCCCAGCTCGGCGGCATCGACGTCCAGGACCGCCGGGTGGATTCGCACCCCGCCGGCTACGGTGAACAGTTCGGCGAGGTAGTCGGTCAGTTCCGTAGCGGTCCCAGCGAACAGTGCCGGGCCACCGGTGGCGGCCTCCCACGCCTCGAGCTCGGCCCAACGGGCCGCGCCGCTCTGCCCCCGCGCGTCGAGCACCACCGTCAGTTCCGCCACGACCGTGTCTGCGTCCAGGCCTCCAGCGGACCGGGCGGTCGCCGCGGACAACAGGGCCTCGGGGTCGGCGGCGGAGACCAGCACGGCGTCGGCCCCGTGGACGGCGTCCAAGCGCAGGCCGTCGCCGACCCCGGAGCGGTCCAGGAACTGTGTCGGCGCCCATACGGGCAGCTGGCCCTGCAGTGGACGCGGGATGATCGACGGGCCCTTCACCGAGAACCGCTTTGCCTGCACGTCGGCGTAGTGGACCTTGTCCCGGTCGATGTACCGCCCGGTGCACCGGTCCCGGATGACCGCGTCGTCCTCCCACGTGTCCCAGAGTCGGCGGTTCGCGGCCACGACGTCTGCCGCCTCACCACCCAACTCCGCTTCTGGCAGCGCATCCCTCCCGACGGCGGACCCCTCCTTGGCCAACCCGCGGGCGGATACGATCCACCCGGCCCGGCCTGAGGAGACGTAGTCCAGGGACGCCAGTTGGGTGGCCACGTGGAACGGTTCGGTGTAGACGGCGTCCACGACCGGGACCAGGCCGATCGCCCGGGTCGCCGGCGCGGCGTGGGCCGCTCGCTGCACCGCATCCAGACGCGCGGCTGGGCCGTGCGTGGGAGCCAGCCGGCCGTCGTCGAAGGTCACGGCGTGGAAGCCGGCGATCTCGGCGTCCTGGACCACGCGCACGGTACGCGGCCCGGTCAGGACCTCCGCGGGGTCCCGGCCGGTGACGCGCCACGCGGCCGGGTGGGCGCCGTCACCGTCGACCTCCAGGGCCAGGATGCCGCGACCACCGCGGGGTGGGGTGTTATTGGTGAATCGGGTGCTGCGGGTCATGGTGTCCTCCATCCGGCGGGCACGGGTTCCACCGGGTGATCAGTGCTGGTCGATGGGCCGGGATGGGCCGTGCTGGTCGGTGCCACGCCCTCGGTCCTGGCGCCGTAGGGATCCTCCGGACCCCACAGGGTGGTGGGCGCCGCGTCCCGCACGAGCGGGATGACCTCGGTGGCGAAACGCTCGAGGACCTCCAGCTGATCGGCGAAGGGCAACGTCGTCGGCAGGGAGATGGACTGCAGGTCGTGTCCGTACGCCACGTGGTAGTCCAGGATCTTCCGGGCCACGTCCTCGGGGCTGCCCACCAGCGCCGGGCCGTGCGAGACGGCATGGTCGATGTCCCGGAAGGGCGTGTTGTTGCCCGGCACGTCCCGGCTGGCCGTCAGCGCCTCGTAGACCGGGCCGAAGCGGCGCTTGGCCTCGGACGTGGTGTCCGCGATGAACACCCCGCCTGCCCCGGACCCGGAGCCGATGTACCGGTGCCGCGGATCGTGGCCGGCCTCGTCGTAGCTGCGCACGTAGTGCTCGATCAGCACCCGATAGTTCTCCCGGGGCTGGATGGCGTTCGCGGTGAACAACGGGTCCCCCCACCGGCCGGCCAGCTCCGCCGAGGCCAGGGACGTCGCCGAACCGTGCCAGACCCGCGGGGTCCCCGCGAAGGGGCGTGGCGTCGTCGTGGTGGGCTCGGTCAGCGGGGCGCGGAACCGGCCGGACCAGGTGACGTCCTCCTCATCCCAGAGCCGGCGCAGCAGCGCGTACTTCTCGGCCAACAGGTCCCACTGGTCGTCCAGGTCCAGGCCGAACAGCGGGTACTGCAGCACCTCGTTGCCCTTGCCGATGGTCAACTCCAGCCGGCCCCGGGAGAGCTGGTCGATGGTGGCGTAGTCCTCGGCGACCCGCACCGGGTCCAGCACCGACAGCACGGTCACCCCCGACTGCAGGCGGATGCTGGAGGTCGCCGCCGCGATGGCCGCCAGCACCGTGGTCGGGGAGGAAGAGATGAACTCCCCCGCGTGCCGCTCGCCCACCGCGAAAGCTTCATAACCTAGCGCCTCGGCCCGGAGGGCGGTCTCGATGACCTGCTCGAGCCGTTCGGCGGTGGAGACCATCTGTCCGGTGAGGGGGTTGCGCTGGTGCGGGATGATGTCCAGGACCTGGAATCGCATCAGGAAGCCTGGAAGGTCTCGGCGGTGACAACCTCGGACTCTGGCACGGCCTCTTCGCCCAATCCCCAGCGGTCCAGGACCTCGGCGTAGCTGCCGTCCTCGATGGCGGAGTCGATGGCCGCGCTGATCGGTTCGGCCAGGCCGCTGCCGCGCAGGGTCGTGGCCGCGACGAGGGTCTCGGAGGGCCAGCCGGCGTTGACCTTGCCGACAACCTTCAGATCGTCCCGGGTGTTCTCCCGGTAGACGGTGCTCGGATACGGGGCGAAGTTCAGGTCGATGCGCCCGGAGGACAGGGCCAGGATGGTGTCCGCCTCCGAGGAGTAGTACTGCAGCTCGGCCGGGGTCTTGCCCTCCGCCTCGAGCTCCTCGTTCCAGGCCAGCAGGATCTTCTCCTGGTTGGTGCCCGAACCCACGGCGACCCTCAGGCCGGAGATGTCTTCGGCCCCGTCGACCGCGAGGTCGGACTCCGTCTTCGCCTCGAAGCCCATGTAGGCCGCCCGGTAGGGAGCGAAGTCGAACTTCTGCACCCGTTCGCCGTTGATCCCGACGTTGGAGAACACCGCCTCGTACTCCCCCGCCTCGGTCTTCAGGGGCCAGTTCTCCCACGACGTGGTCTGCAGCTCCAATTCCAGCCCGAGCTTATCGGCCACCAACTGGGCGATGTCGATCTCCGTCCCGACCACGGTCCGGTCGTCCGTGGCGTGGAAGGACAAAGGGACCGAACCCCCGGTGGAGCCGATCGTGAGCTTGCCGTCCGCGGCGATGTCCTGCGGCACGAGGGCGGCCAGCTCGGGGTCCTCCTCGGCGCGGATGCGGCCCTGCTGTTCAGGGCTGGCGTCGTAGACGATGCCGTTGGCCCCCGTCAGCGCCCCGGGGCTGGCCTCGGCCTCGGTCGCGGACGTCGCGGCGCCGGCCTGTCCCGTGACCGGGTCGGAGCAACCGGCCAGAGCCAGCAACCCGACGGCGGCGGCCGCCATGACCGCGAGGCGGGGCGAAGGGCGGCGGGGCGGGACGGGGCGGGTCGCCGCGATGCGGCGGTCGGTGACGTTCATGGTGGAGTCCTGGTTCTGTCGATGCGGGTGGAGACGGTGGCTCAGATGTCGTAGGCCGGCTCGAGGACCTTGGAGAGGAAGGCCCGAGTCCGTTCGTGGCGGGGTGCGCCGAAGATCTCGGCCGGGGTTCCCTCCTCGACGATGACCCCCTGGTCCATGAACACGACGCGGTCGGCCACGTCGCGGGCGAAGGTCATCTCGTGGGTGACGATCACCAGGGTCGTCCCGGACTCGGCCAGGTCACGGATGACGTCCAGCACCTCGTTGACCAGTTCGGGGTCCAGGGCCGAGGTTGGCTCGTCGAACAGCACGATCTTCGGATCCAGGGCCAGCGCCCGGGCGATGGCGACCCGCTGCTGCTGCCCGCCGGAGAGCTGGCGGGGGTAGGCGTGGATCTTGTCCGCCAGCCCCACACGCGCCAGGAGCTCGACGGCCCGGTCCTGGACCGAGGCCTTGTCGCGGCGCTGGGCGTGGATGGGCGCCTCGGTGACGTTCTCCAGGGCGGTCAAGTGCGGGAAGAGGTTGAAGGACTGGAAGACCATGCCGATCTGGGTGCGTTGGGCCAGCACCTCATGCTCGCGTAACTCGTGGAGCCTGCCCTTGCGGGGCCGGTAGCCGATGAGCTCGCCGTCTACGGCAATGGTGCCGCGGTCGACCCGTTCCAGGTGGTTGATGGTGCGCAGCAGGGTGGACTTCCCGGAGCCCGACGGACCGAGGACGGCCACCACCTCACCGGGTTCCACGGTCAGGGTGATGCCCCTCAGGACCTCGTTCGCACCGAAGGACTTGTGCACGTCACGGATCTGGATGAGGCCGCGGGTGGGCTCAGTAATCGACGCGGTGGTCATCGGTCGCCCTTTCTGGTCACGGACAGGTTCGCGGAACGAACGGCGAGGAACCGCCGGAGCTTCTGCAGGGGTGTCAGGGGCAGGGTGCGCAGGGCACCCTTCGAGTAGTGCCGCTCGATGTAGTACTGGGCCACGCTCAACACCGAGGTGATGACGATGTACCAGAGGGTCGCCACCAGCAGCAGGGGCAGCACCTGCTGGGTGCGGTTGTAGATCACCTGCACGGTGTAGAACAGCTCGGAGTAGGCCAGGACGTAGACCACCGAAGTGCCCTTCACCAGGCCGATGATCTCGTTGAACGCCGTCGGCAGGATCGAACGCATCGCCTGGGGCAGCACGATCCTGGTGCTGCGCCGCCATGCGGGAAGGCCCAGCGCGGACGCGGCCTCCAATTGGCCCTGGTCCACGGACAGGATGCCACCGCGAATGATCTCCGCCGAGTACGCGGCCTGGTTCAGCGTCAGGCCGAGGATGGCGGCCGCGAACTGGCTGATCAGCGAGGTGGTGCTGGCCTCGAAGAACCGGACGTCGGTGAACGGGATGCCGAGGCTGATCTTGTCGTAGAGGTAGCCGAGGTTGTACCAAAGCAGCAGCTGCACCAGCAGCGGGGTTGAGCGGAAGATCCAAGAGAACGTCCAGGACACCGAGGCCAACAGTGGTGAGGAGGACAACCGCATCAAGGCGAGTAGGAACCCGAGGACGAAGCCCAGGATGCCGGCGATCGCGGTGAGCTTCAGCGTCTCCCCCAGCCCGCGGATCACCGACTCGGCGGTGAACCACTGGGCCACCACGTCCCACTCCCAGCGCGGGTTGGTGAACAGCGACCACATGATGGCGGCCACCAACAGTCCGACGATCACGGTCCCGACCCAGCGGCCCGGGTGCCGGGCCGCCTGGACCGGGTAGTCCGAATAGTCCGTCGCCGGTTCCCTCGCCCCCGCGCCCGGGGGACGCCCATCCCCGGGGCGCGGCTCGGCGTCGGGATGGTCCTGGGCTGCGCTGTCGGCCAGGCCACCGGGTGTGGCGGCCGACGGCGTGCCGGCGGGACCGGTGCTGCTCCCCGCGCCCGGTGGCGCCGGCCGTACCTCGGTGTTCGGCGTCGTCGCCATGCTGGACTCCCTTCCGGCGTCTGACGGCCGTCGGAAGGCCACCGACGGTGCGTGTGACCGACACGCTATGAACGGCACCGGGGCGGATCCACCGGGACGACGCGCGGCGCAATCCACGTCCGATGCCGTCGTCCGGTGTCACCGGAGGTCATCGGACGACGCATCCGCGGCGCTGTGTGTCGCCCTGTGTCATTCCGGCCGCGTGGGCCGGGATTGCGACGCAGCTTGACGTGTCTTAACCGTCGCCCTCGCCGAGCCGGCGGCCTGTTTCTACGCTGGGGGCCGCCGCACCGATCACGGAGGACACCGCATGGCACATATGACAGGCACCGCATACGGCACCGCCGGCCGGGACCTGGTCCTGGTCGGTGGTGGGCCGCGGGCCGCCATGCTGCTCGAACGCCTGGCCGCCAACGCGCCCCTGCTCGCCCCGGGGCCGGTGCACGTCCACCTGGTCGAGCCCTTCAGTCCCGGTTCCGGGCGAATCTGGCGGCGCGAACAGAGCCCGCTTCTCAAGCTGAACTCCATGGCTCAGGACGTCACCCTGTTCACGGACGACTCCGTGGAGTGCGCCGGCCCCGCGCAGGACGGGCCGTCCCTGACCGAGTGGCGCGACGCCGTGCTGGACGGCCGGTTGGCCGACGTTCCACCCCTGGACGAGGATCTGCGCCACCAGTTGCAGGAGCTGGGCCCGCAAGACTTCCCGACGCGCCGGCTCCACAGCGTGTACCTGGAATGGTTCTTCCAGCGCACGGTCGCCCGCCTCGGCGATCACCTCTGCCTCACGGTGCACCAGGACACCGCGGTCGGCATCCACCGCGAGGGCACCGACCGCTGGCGGGTCCAGTTGGCCGGAGGTACCGAACTGGGCGCCGATGCCGTCGTCGTGGCCGTCGGGCACACCGAGTCCACCCCGCCGGAGGAGTCCGCGCGCTTCGCCTGCTTCGCTGCAGCGCACGCCGCCCACGGCGTGGTCCATGTCCCGCCGGCCTACACCAACGACGTCGACCTGGCGGTGCTGCAACCGGGAGAGGATGTCATCGTCGCCGGTATGGGCTTGGCGTTCATCGACCTGATGGTGCTGGTCATGGAAGGCCGCGGAGGATCCTTCCACGAACGGCCCGACGGCCGGTTGCTGTACCGACCCTCGGGCCTTGAACCGCGGCTCTGGGTGGGCTCCCGCCGCGGCGTGCCCTACCACTCCAAGATCCGCGGCGGACTGAAGGGTCTGCCCGCAGAACCGCCGCGGTTCCTGACCCGGGCAGCGGTGGACGCCCTGCGCGACGAGCACGGTCTGCTCGACTTCGCCACACACCTCTGGCCGCTCATGGCCAAGGACATGGCCTACGCCTACTACCGTGAACTGGTCACCGGCCACCCGGAGCGCGTCCGCCTCCCGTGGACGGATTTCTCCGAACGGTTCGCGGCCACGGACTGGTACTCCGATTCCCGCCGCGCCCTGGTCGCCGGCGCCGTCCCAGACCATGCGGACCGCCTGGAATTCGAGGACGTGAACCGGCCGTTCCACGACCGGCAGTTCTCCGGGATGGACGAGGTCCAGCGCGCCATCACCGGATACATCTCCCGGGACCTGGACCTGCGCGACAGTGGCCAGAACTCAGAGACCCTGGGACTGTTCCTCGGCGTGCTCGGCGTCTACATGGAACTCGGCCGAGTGCTGCCGCTGGGGGCCTTGACCCCGGAATCACGCAGCATCGTCTCCGGATGGTGGCACGGCTTCTTCAGCTTCGTGGACTCCGGGCCACCGGCCCACCGCCTGCGCGAACTGCTCGCCCTGCACGAGACCGGCCTGGTGCGGTTCCTCGGGCCGGGCCTGGAAGTGGGCACCGACGAGCAGCGCGGGGTCTTCACCGCTGCCTCCTCCCAGTCCCCCGTCAGGATCAGTGCTCGTGCGCTCGTCGAGGCGCGGCTGCCGGCAGCGACCCTGACCACGGCCACTGAACCCCTGCTCCGGCAGCTCAAGGCCGACGGGATCGCGGTCGAGGACCCGGCAGGCTCCGGCAAGATGCTGGTCGACCCAGACCAACGGGTCGTGACCTCCGGCCAGGTGCCGGCCGACCGGTTGTTCGCGGTCGGCGCCGGCACCACCGGCTGGGGGCAAGGCGCCTTCGCCCGGCCGCGGAGCAACGCCGCACCCTTCCGGGACACGGACGCCCTGGCCCGCACCATCCTGACCGCCCTGGCCGGGGAACCGGAACGGCCTTCGACCGAAGATGCCCTCGAGGTGCCGGACCTTCCCGAGGATGAGATGATCGCCCGCATCGCCATGGCCCACAGCAGTGTCGGATGATGCCATGAACCACCCCACCGCCCCGGTCTCGCCCCAGCCGGCGACCTCGTTGTCCCCCGGTCCGCCACCAGACGTGGTGCCCGTCTCCCCGGGCCACCCGACCGCGGCCGCGCGCATCGGCCCCGCCGACGTCGCGGAGTGGATCGTTCTGCGGTTGCCCATGGACGACCCGCGCGTCACCCCGCTGATCGAGGGACTGACGATCGAGTACGACACCCGCTACGGTTCGATGTACGGCGGGGCCAGCGAGGAAATGCGCCGCTACCCAGCCGAGGAGTTCGCAGCCCCGCACGGCGCGCTGCTCATCGTCCAGGAGCGCGGGCAGTCAGTGGCCGGTGGGGCCTACCGACAATATGACCGGCACACCGCGGAGCTGAAGCGAATCTGGACCCACCAGGAGCATCGCCGGCGGGGCCTGGCCCGATTCGTCCTCACCCACCTGGAAGCAGAGGCGATCCGCAACGGCTACCGGAGGCTATACCTGACCACCGGCCCCCGACAGCCCGAGGCAAAACACTTGTACCTGGCCACCGGATACCAAGCCGGCTTCGACCTGGACGCCGACCCGGAGTCCATCACGCACCTGGCCTTCACCAAGCACCTGCTTGCCTGAGATGGACCAGTTGGGACGCCGGGCCGTCTTCGAGCGCAAGCACGTCGCTGCGCCAGGAACTTTAACCTAGCCAAGACCCGAACAGGCTCAGCCGGCTGACCAGTATGCCCCTCCTCCATTGGCGTTTAAGACGGATCGCCGTCATGCCGCGATCATCTCGATTGCTCCCGGCTGGTCGAAGTCACGGGCAAAGACCACTGCTATAGAAATGCAAGCCCCATCAGCCACCACAACATCAAGGGTCAATGCTCGTGCCGAAATTGAAAACGCGAGATCACAGAGACATCCAAGTGAACCTGTTCGATCCCGGGGTCAAGCCCCTTGTGGTGGTGTAGTGGTCTGATCCTTCACGGGGTCAGGCGCTGAGGCCGAGGGTGAGGGCGGTGTCGGTGTCCACTCGAGGGTGCTGTGAGAGGTTCACTCGAAGGATCACACGGTGGCCGCGTCCACCTCTGAGACGACGTGCCCGACCACCGGGCGTTACACCACTATGCGGGACTCAACTTGGCGAGGTCCTCCACGGGTTCGGCAAACGCTCCGCGATAGCGTGTAGCGGGGTGGCGTTCGTTCGGCCGGTCGACGCCGAACATCTTGGCCCACAAGGCGCCGGGGGCGTATGCGGTCTTGTTGGGAGCCGCAATGAGCCAGAGGTTAGGAACGCACGGGATCCAGTTCCTGGCCGGGCACTGGTTCGACATCCTGAGCCTGCCGGTGGGCGGCGGTGGCCAGCGGCGCGAACAACGCGTCGACCCGGCGTCGTTCCTCGGTGCCGGTCGGAACCAGGTAGGCGCACGCGATGTACACCGCGGTGTTGACCAGCAGCCCGGCGACGCCGGAGGTCACCCCACCGAGCCAGGGCACGGAGGTCGGGTAGATGACCTGCAGTACCCCGGCCGTGCCGATGCCGGCCAGCATCGAGGCCACGGCGGCCACGGCGTTGCCGCGCTTCCAGAACAACCCGAAGTACAGGGTCGGGCCCAACTGCACGATCCCGGCGTAGGAGACGATGGCCAGCATGTATAGGGCCGGGGCCTCGAGCCAGATCAGCGCGCAGACGGCTGCGGCCACGGTGATGATGACGGTGCCGATCTTTGCCATCCGGGTCTCGCCCTGGCTCTGCGCGTCCGGCACCGTGCGGGTGAAGTCATTGGAGAGCTGGGCGCTGGAGGCCTGGATGAGCGCATCGATATTTCCCATGGTCGCGGCCAGCACGATCACCCCGGCCAGAGCCACCAGCACCGGACCGCCGACGGCCGCGACGGTGAACCACACCGAGTTCGGGTCCTCGGCCACGCCGGGGAAGGACGCGGCCAGCAGCGCCACGGTGCACAGGCCCGTGGAGAACGCCATCAGGATCGGCGCGGACAACACCGTGGATTTCTGGATGGCCGCGGTGCTGCGCGCGGTGAACAGGCGCACGAACACGTCCGGCCAGCACCAACCCCCGATCGCACCCACGAACACCAGCGAGAAGAAGTACAGCGGGCCGGCCTCGCTGCCCGGGCCCGGCAGCAGGTAGTAACCCTCCGGCACGGCGTCGAACCCATAGCCATGGACCAGCAGGTACACCAGCAGGCCGACAATGACCACCAGTCCAACCCCGTAGGCCACGATGCCCTGGACCATGTCCGAGATGACGACCCCACGCATGCCCATCCGCACCGTCCAGATCTGACGGAAGGACAGCACCAGGATGCTCAGGATGATCGCCACGACGGCCGGGGTCGCCCCGAAACCCAAGTGCACGAACACCAGGCCCAATGACTGCATGCCCAGCACGATCCACGGGAACGCGGCCACCAGGGCGATCAGCCCGGCGGTGCGGCGCACGGCGCGGGAGTTGTAGCGGAAGCCGAGCAGTTCGGCCTGGGTCCGCAGGTCGAACCGCTTGCCCCAGACGTGGACGGGCTTGGCCATAAAGAACATCAACGCCAGGGCCAGCAGTGAGTAGAACACCAGGTAGTAACCGATGATGCCGCCACCGGCGACCATCCCGGCGAAGGAGATAAACACGGACCCGGCCAGCCAGGTGTTGAGGAAGGACATCGTCTGGAACCACGGGCCGAACGAGCGGCCCCCGGTGGTGTAGTCGCTGAAACCGGACGAGCGGACGCGGGTGCGTTCCAGCACGACCACGACCACTGCCAAAAACAGCGCGATGGCCCCGTAACCGATGAGCATGTTCACTGGCCGGCCCCTTCCGCTTCAACGGTCCCCTCGGCGGTGCGCCCGCTGAGGTAGACGGCGATGATGCCCACGGTGATGAGCGCGGCCGTGCCGATCAGGTAGGTCATCGCGGTCGCCGCGGCGCCCAGGGACCAGTGGAAGACCGGCAACAGCGCCGCGACGAATCCGGCCGCGAGCACAAAGAACGCGACCGACCGCCCCGGGCGGGATACCCCAGACGGTGCGGGACTGGGTTGAGTAGTCATGGAACGTCCTTCGCAAAGAGTCCTTCACCGAACCAGGATTCGTCGGGAGCTGGCATCTCGCGGCGAGATCGGCAGGTCGAGTGTGGTCGCGGACATCCCCGGGTGGCCATTAAGACGGCACGAACCGTCATGTCAGGTCACAACCGGGCGCCTCCCATCCGGTGCAGCACCGATGGCGTCATCCGGCGTCACGAGACCTCGCCGAAGCCCCGGCTTGGCCGGCGGGGCGGGCCTACAGTGGCTTTGCCGCTTTGGGGGGTCACCACGGCATCGCCCACCGTTAGACCCGACCATGAGCTCCAATGCCATCACCATTCCGCCCCGTTCGGTGGTCCGCCCGGCGGCACCGCCCCCACCATGGCCCCGTGGCACGTGCAGGAGAACAAGTGGCGCGCCGCCCGCTACGGGCTGGACGC
>NZ_DAOMPX010000041.1:0-25162 GCF_035445025.1 Citricoccus sp.
CGAGCACCGCGTCCTGCTCGACGGCAACCGCACCGTCGTCTTCGACTGACCAGAGACAATGACCCGGTCCGTGCGGCGCTGGGGGGCGTGGCCCCTCGGCGCCCCCGGCGGGGACGACATGGTTACTCTGGTGACATGGCACACCTGATCACGATCGCCGGCGCCACGCCGTCCGTCCACGAGTCCGTCTTCCTGGCCCCCACCGCCACCCTCTCCGGGGACGTGGCGATGGGTCCGCAGTCCTCCGCCTTCTACGGCGTGTCCGCCCGCGGGGACAGCGCCCCGATCCGCGTGGGCGAGAGGACGAACCTGCAGGACAACGTGGTCCTGCACGCCGACGCCGGCTTCCCCTGCACGCTGGGCCACGACATCTCGGTGGGCCACTCCGCCGTCGTCCACGGGGCCACGGTCGAGGACGGCTGCCTGGTGGGCATGTCCGCCACCATCATGAACGGGTCGGTCATCGGCACCCAGTCGCTGGTGGCCGCCGGCGCCCTGGTGCTCGAGGGGACCGTGGTCCCCCCGCGCTCACTCGTGGCCGGAGTGCCCGCCAAGGTCCGCCGCGAACTGACGGACGAGGAGGTCGCCTCCCTGGGCACCAACTCCGCCACCTACGTGGAACTGGCGGCGAAGCACCGCGACGCCACCGCCTGACGGGGCCCCACCGAACCGGTCCTGGCGGGCCCAGGCCCTCGGGGCCAGGGACCTGCCGGGGACGCGATCCGCGGCCCCGGCAGGCCGGTCAGGCCTTCTGCGCGTCCCGCTCCCTCGCGGCCGCCAACTCCCGCTCGCGTTCCTCGGCCGCCATCCGCGTGAGTTCCGCGCCGGCCTCCGCGTCCCGGGTGAGGTTCTCCCCGGACTCGGGGTCGAAGATGTGGATCCGCGAGGTGTCCACCCAGAGCTCGACGGGCCGCCCCGGTCGCACCCTCGACTCGGCGGAGAGGGTCGTGACGACCTGCGGGCGCAATTCGTCGGCGTCCATGTCCGCGGCCAGGTCGGACAGCAGGCGGCGCACCTTCTCGTCGGGCTCGAACTCGATGTACCCGTACTGCTCGTGTCCCAGCCACTCCAGGTGCGACAGTTCAGCGGTGAACACAGAGCCCTTGGACATCTTGGCCTCGTCCACCAGCGTCGCGTCCTCGAAGAACTCGGGCCGGACGCCGACCAGGACCAGGTCCTTGCCCTGGGCCACGGCCGCCCGGTCGGCCGGGATGGGGATGTCACCGATCGGGGTCGAGAGCACGGTCCCGCCGGAGCCCTCCGTGATCGTGGCAGGCAGGAAGTTCATGGACGGGGACCCGATGAAACCGGCCACGAAGAGGTTGACCGGCTGTTCGTACAGCTCGCGCGGGCTGGCGACCTGCTGCAGGATGCCCTTCTTAAGCACCGCCACCCGGTCCCCCAGGGTCATCGCCTCCGTCTGGTCGTGCGTGACGTAGACGCTCGTGACACCGAGCGAGCGCTGCAGCTGGGCGATCTCGGCCCGCATCTGGCCGCGGAGCTTGGCATCGAGGTTGGACAGCGGCTCGTCGAACAGGAACGCGTCCGCCTCCCGCACGATCGCCCGTCCCATCGCCACGCGCTGGCGCTGGCCGCCGGAGAGGTTCGCCGGCTTGCGGTCCAGGTGCTCGGTGAGTTCGAGCATCTTGGCCGCCCGCTGGACCTTCTCGTCCACCGATCCCCCACCGTTGGTGTCCTTGGCCAGGCGCAGCGGGAAGGCGATGTTCTCGTACACCGTCAGGTGCGGGTAGAGCGCGTAGTTCTGGAACACCATCGCCAGGTTGCGGTCCTTGGGGGCGGCCTCGTTCATCCGCCGGCCGTTGATCTGCAGTTCGCCGGAGGTGATGTCCTCCAGCCCGACGATCATCCGCAGCAGGGTCGACTTCCCGCAACCGGACGGGCCCACGAGGATGACGAACTCCCCGTCGGCGATGTCCAGGGACACGTTGTTCACGGCCGGGAAGCCGTCGTCATACTTCTTGACGATGTTCTTGAGGGTGATGGAGGCCATGTGGATTCCCTTTCGTTTCCTGCGCTCAGCCCTTGACCGCGCCCGAGGTCAGGCCTGCGACGATCTGCTTCTGGAAGAGCATGACCAGCAGCACCACGGGAATGGTGACGATGATTGCCGCAGCCGAGATCGCACCGGTGGGCGATTCGAACTGCGAGGCACCGGTGAAGAACGCCAGTGCCGCCGGAACCGGACGGGCCGCTTCCGTGGAGGTCAGTGAGATGCCGTAGACGAAGTCGTTCCAGGCGATGAAGAACGCGATGATCGCCGTCGTGAACACCCCCGGCGCCGCCAGCGGCACGATCACCTTGCGGAACGCCTGCAGCGGGGTGGCCCCGTCCACCTGGGCCGCCTGCTCCAGCTCCCAGGGGATCTGCTGGAAGAACGCCGCCAGGGTCCAGATGGCGATCGGCAGCGTCAGGGACAGGTAGGGGATGATCAGGCCGGGCCAGGTGTCGTACAGCCCGATGCTGCGCCACAGGTTGAACAGCGGGGTGACCAGCGAGATCACCGGGAACATGGACACCATCAGGGAGACCGTCAGGACGATCTTCTTGCCGGGGAAGTCGAGCCGGGCGATCGCGTAGGCGCACAGGGTGGCCAGGACCACGGCGATCAGGGTGGCGATGATCGAGATGCCGATCGAGTTCCACAGGGCGCTCAGGAACAGCTCCTGAGAGTCACCCACCAGGATCTCCTCGTAGTTGCTGGTCGAGGGGTTGTCCGGCAGGAACTTCCCGTTGGACAACTCCCCCGGGGTCTTGAAGCTGGTCGCCAGGATGGAGGCCACCGGGAACAGGCACCACACGGCCACGACGATGGTGATGACCCACCAGCCGATGGAGGTGTTGCGCTTGGCCCGCCGGGCACGCCGCTGCCCCTCGACCTCTTCCGGGGTGAGTGTCTCGGTGCTCACTTGCGTCCTCCCCGTCCGCCTGCCAGGTCAACGTTGAAGCCCTTCACTGCGATCAGTGCCAGCAGTCCGACCAGGAGGAACAGCACGACCGAGATGGCCGAACCGAGGCCGATCTCGAGTCGCCCGATCGAGGTGCGATAGGCGAGCAGGGAGAGGACCTCGGTGCCATAGGCGCCATTGGTCATGATGAAGATCGAGTCGAAGACCCGGAACGCGTCCAGCGCCCGGAAGAGCACGGCCACCATGATGGCCGCCTTCATGTTCGGCAGGATGACCCGCCACAACCGCTGCCACCAGCTGGCCCCGTCCACCGCGGCCGCCTCGGAGAGGTCGTCGGGGACCTGGGCCAGGCCGGCCAGCAGCAGCAGCGAGATGAACGGGGTGGTCTTCCAGATCTCCGAGAACATGATGACGAACAGCGCCGAACCGCCCTGGGCGAACCAGTTGAGCTGGCCGTCGAAACCGGGCACCCAGCTGAACCAGTTGTTGATGTAGCCGGAGTCGATGCTGAACATGTAGTACCAGGCGAAGGCCGAGACCACGGTGATGATGCCGTAGGGCACCAGGATCACGGTGCGGACCAGGCCACGGGTGGACTTGATCGCCTTGTGCATGACCATGGCCAGGATGAAGCCCAGGATCAGCTCGACGAACACGGTGACCACGGTGATCAGCGTCGTGACGCCCAGGGCGCTCCAGAACACCGGGTCGCTGAAGATGACCCCGTAGTTGGACAGGCCCACGAACTCGCGTTCCTCGGGCGCCGTGAGGCGGTAGCTGAACAACGAGTCCCAGAAGGCCTGGAGGACCGGGTAGAAGATGACGGCGACCATGATGAAGAACGCGGGCCCGGCCAGCCACCAGCCCAACCGGGCCTCGGCCCTGGCCCGTTCCGACCTGGGGGCCTTCCGCCGCCCCCGGCCGGTGGACGTGTCGCCGGGCGCCTCGGTGTCGACGGCGGGCACGGTCGTGGGAATAGAGCTCACAGCAGCGACTCCCCTCGCAGCACTTCCTGGATGAATTGGCCGGTCTCGGCCGGGGTGGTCTCCGGGTCCACGCTGGCCGGCGGCGTGTACCGCTGCTGGATCGCGGTGGAGACCTCGTTGTAGTACGGCGTCTGCGGCCGGGGCGCGGCCAGTTCCAGTGACTCACGGATGGTCTCCGCCATGGGGAACCGCTCCCGCACGGAGGGGTCGTCGAACGCGCCCGCGCTGGAGGGCGGGTTGCCGTTGGTGACGAAGTACTCGGTCTGGTTCTCCGGTGAGACGATGCACTCGATCGCGTCCCAGGCCAGGTCCTGCTGCTGCGAGGCGGCGCCCACGCCCAGGTTGATGCCTCCCAGCGGCGGGGCGGGTTCCGTGTCCTCGGACGTCCTCGGGTAGACGGCCCAGCCGATGTCCTCCGGCAGGTCGGCCGGGACCGACCCGTCCTCCGCCGAGGCGTTGGTGGCGGGCCAGACGAACGGCCAGTTCACCATGAACGAGCCGCTGTCCCCCTGGAACAGCAGCATGGCCTCGTTCTCCTGCTGGGTGGCCAGCCCCGGGCCGCCCAGGCCCTCCGTGCCGATGGTGGAGATGATCTCGGCGGCCTTCCGGCCGGCGTCGCTGTCCAGGCCGATCTCGACCTCGTCCGCCGGCGCCTCCGGGTTCTCGATGATCTGCCCGCCGCCGGACTCGATCAGGGCGTTGAGCCAGACCGTCATGGCCTCGGCCCGGGCGCCCTGCACGCCCAGTTCCTTGTCCTGGTCCCGGGCGACCTGGAGCATCTGGTCCCAGGTCACGGGGCCGTCCATGTCCAGCCCGGCCTCCTCGACCACCGACTTGCGGTACCAGAGCAACTGGGTGTTGGCCCAGAACGGGACGGTCACCAAGGTGTCCCGCCACGTGGCCCCGGCCAGGGCCCCCTCGAGGGTGTCCTGCGTGGTCGCCTCGGCCACCTCCGACGGCGGCACCGCCAGGAAACCGGGCTCGGCCAGTTCCGGGATGAACGGCGGGTCCAGGGACATGATGTCCATCGAGGTGTCGCCGGCCGCCAGGCGGCGGGTCAGCTGCTCGCGCTGGGAGGCGGCGTCGTTGGGCAGGATGGAGGTCTCGATCCGGTAGGCGCCTCCGGCCGCATCGGAGCACTTCTGCGCGATCGCGGCCTGGCCGCCGTCGTCCGGGTTCGTGTACCAGGTCAGGACCGGGGTCTCCTCCGCCGGGCCGCACCCTGCGAGCAGCAGCGCCGCCGAGGCCATCATCGCCATCCCCGCCGTTCGGCGGGCGGCACCGCCATTCCCTCGGGCCTGCCTCATCAGTCGCGCACCTCCGGTCCGGTTCCACCTCTACGGCTCACCCGGCTGAGCGGAAGGGCTCCCAGGGGGAACCGGTTCCACCGTGCCACGGGGGACCGTCTGGAGGGAAGCCTATGCATGAACTGGGAGTTTTCCCAAGACATGCTCCGCGAGCACCCGCCCACCGACCCCCGTCCCACATGGCATGTCCGTGGCCACGCGGGCGCGCGCCGGCCCCGCGGAACGGCCGGCTCCTCCCCCGGCCGGGGCGGGCGTCCGGCGCACCGGTGGTGTGGTGGCGGTGCTGGCGCGGGGCCGATGCCCTACGCTTCAGGGCATGGGCACCGAGGTCGAGTCGAGTACGTACACCCGTTCCGATCGGACGCGCTACCGGGAGCGCCTGGAGGCGTCCCTCGAGGAGCTGAAGGCCTATCTGGCCACGGAGGACTTCGCGGGGGCCGGGCGCATCGGCCTGGAGCTGGAGCTGAACCTCGTGGACGAGGAGTTCCAGCCGGCACCGCTCAACCACGAGGTGCTCGCGGCCATCGACGACCCGGCCTTCCAGACCGAGCTGGGCCGCTACAACATCGAGCTGAACCACCCCTCCCTGACCATCCACGGCCACGGGCTCACGGACCTGGAGGAGTCCCTGCGGGCGGAGCTGGTCCGGGCGGACGACCGGGCCGTGCGTGCCGGGGCGCACCTGTACACCGTGGGGATCCTGCCCACCATCGACGGCGACGACCTCTCCGGTGAGCGCTGGATCAGCGAGGGCAACCGCTACGCGGCGCTGAACACCGCGGTGCTCGAGGCCCGCGGCGAGGACATCCTGATCGACATCGACGGTCCCGAGCACCTCTCCTACTACGCCAAGGACATCGCCGCCGAGTCGACCTGCACCTCCATGCAGCTGCACCTGGAGGTGACCCGGGAGAAGTTCGGGCCGGTGTGGAACGCCGCCCAGGCCATGGCCGGTCCGCAGGTGGCGCTCTCCGCGAACTCGCCGCTGTTCCTGGGCGCCAAGCTGTGGACGGAGAGCCGGATCCCGGTGTTCCAGCAGGCCGTGGACACCCGGGCACCGGAGCTGGCCCGGCAGGGCGTGCGCCCCCGGGTCTGGTTCGGGGAGCGCTGGATCGACGGGATCGAGGACCTGTTCGAGGAGAACATCGCCTTCTTCCCCGCCCTGCTGCCGGAGCGGGCGTCGGACACCGGCCCGCTGGACTCGGGGGCGCCGGCCCTGCCGGAGATGCTGCTGCACAACGGCACCGTGTACCGCTGGAACCGCCCCATCTACGACCCGGGCCGCGACGAGTCGACCACGGAGGCCGGCACCGTGCCCGCGCGGCCGGCCAACCTGCGGGTGGAGAACCGGTTGCTGCCGGCCGGTCCCACGGTGGTGGACATGGTGGCCAACGCGGCGTTCTTCTTCGGCCTGGTCAAGTACCTCGTGGACACCGAGGAGTCCCCCTGGGAGCGGATGTCCTTCTCGGTGGCACGGACCAACTTCTACGACTGCGCCCGGCACGGGCTCAACGCCTCGGTCTACTGGCCCGGCTACGGGGACGTGCCGGTGACCGAGCTGCTGGACCGGTACCTGCTGCCCTCCGCCCGTCGGGGCCTGGAGATGCTGGACGTGGACCCCGCGGTGGCGGACCGGTACCTGGAGGTGCTGACCGGGCGGATCCGCACCGGCCAGAACGGCGCCACCTGGATGACCCGCTCGCTGGGCCGGTTCGAGGAGTCCGGGCTGTCCCGGGGCAAGGCCCTGGCGCGGCTGGTGCAGGAGTACGGCAGGCACATGCGGACCGGTCACCCGGTGCACACCTGGGTGCTGCCGGAGGGCTAGCCGGTGGCCTGACGGTCCCCGGCGTCCGGGAGCCTCAGGCGAGCGCGGTGCCGGCGAAGCACGTGGCGGTCGCCCCGCCGACCCAGACCTCGCCGTCCTCGGTGCAGGTGATCTCCACCTCGCCCGTGCGTCCCAGCACGGTGCCCTGCGAGACCCGGTAGCGCCCGCTGACCGCCCCGGTGCGGAGCATCCACTGGGCCACCGAGGCGTTGAGGCTGCCGGTCACCGGGTCCTCGCTCACGCCGATGTCCGGGACGAACGCCCGGATCTCGAAGGCGCACCGGGACCCGGCCGGGTACGCGCCGATGACCCCGAGCTTGAGGTCCGGGATCAGGCTCAGATCCGGTTCGATCCCCAGCACGGCCTGCGCGTCCGGGAGCACGACGACGGCCCAGCCCGGTCCGTTGTCCACCCACTGGTGGGCGAGCACCTGGTCCGGGCCGACCCCGAGGGCCGCGGTGGCGCGCTCCAGGTCCGCCGGGTCGAGATCACCGGAGCGGAGGGTGGGCGGCGCCTGGAAGGCGAGCGTGCCGCCGTCGTTCCTCAGGGTGACCAGGCCGGCGGCGCACTCCTGGACGATCCGGCCGGGGTCCTGCGGCGTGCCGCCGTGCTCCAGCCAGGCGTGGGCCGAGCCCAGCGTGGGGTGTCCGGCGAAGGGCAGCTCCCCTCCGGGGGTGAAGATCCGGAGGCGGTAGTCGGCACCCGGCGCGGTCGGCGGCAGGACGAAGGTGGTCTCGGACAGGTTGGTCCAGCGGGCGATCCGCGCCATCTCCTCCTCGCCGAGGCCGTCGGCCTCGAGGATCACGGCCACGGGGTTGCCCCCATAGGGCGTGGCGGAGAAGACGTCGACCTGGGCGAAGGCGCGGGAGCGGGTCATGGGGTGAGCGTAGCCATCGCCCGTGTCCCGCTTCAATCCGGGTGTCCCGCCCGCGCCCCGTGGCCAGGACCGGACGCGCGGCACGAGGGTCGGGCCCGGGTGGGAGAATCGGTGCCATGCCACTGATCCTCCGGCCCCCGCGGCACGACGACGAGGCGGCCCTGCGCCGGATGCACGGGCAGGTGCTGCCGGACGGCTTCGAGATCCTGTTGGTGGAGGGCACCTGGGACGAGGTGCTGGAGACGCTGCGCAAGGAGGCCGCCGGGGAGGACCTGAGGCCCGGGTGGGTGCGCTCGGACTTCCTCGTGGCCGAGGTGGACGGGGTGCCGGTGGGCCGGGTGTCCATTCGGCACGAGCTGAACGAGCAGCTGCTCGAGATCAACGGCCACGTGGGTTACGCGGTCGCCCCGGAGCACCGCCGCCGCGGTCACGCCACGGAGATCCTGCGCCAGTCCGTGCGGCGGCTGGCCGGGCTCGGGGTGGAGCGCGTCCTGGTGACCTGCGACGAGGACAACGCCGGGTCGGCGGCCGTGATCGAGGCCAACGGCGGCGTGCTCGAGGACATCCGGACGGTCGGCGAGCGCCGGATCCGGCGGTACTGGATCGACTCGGGTGCCCAGGACCCCCGGCCACGGACGGCCGCCCCGGGCCCGGGGCGGGACTGAAACGGTTCCGCCCACCGAGCACCGATGAGGCCGCGGCCCCCTGCGGGGGGCTGTGTGTGGCTGCGGTCCTCGGCTAGGGCAAGGGGGCGAATCGACGCGTGGGAGGTGCCGGACACGGCCCGGCCTCGGTGGCGATACCTCGCAACGAGGTGGCGCACGCGACGCCGGCGGAGACACCCTGGCCCATGGCGATGACCACGAGCTGCAGTCCCGGAGTGAGGTCACCGGCGGCGTAGACCCCGTCCACGGTGGTGAGCTGGAAGCCATTGACGACCAGGTGCCCGCCGTCGTCCAGTTCGCATCCCAGTCCCACGGCGAGGTCGTGGTGCGGGCGGTGGGCGTAGGAGAAGAACACCGACGCCCCGGGCACGCACGTCCCGTCCTCCAGCAGCACGCCGGCCAGTTCGCCGGGCTCGCCGACCAAGGCGCTCGCCGGCCCGTCGAACACCTCGATGCCGTGCTCCGCCAGGCTGCGGCGCTGGTCGGTGCCGAAGGACTCACCGGCGGTGTCGGTGACGATCCGCACGGTGGCCGCCCAGTCCAGCAGCTCGGAGGCGAAGGCCGGCACCTGGTCCCCGGCGCCGAGCACCACGACGTCCTGGCCCCGGATCTCGAACCCGTCACAGGCCGGGCAGTGGTGGACGTCGATCGCGTAGTGCTCCTCGAACCCCTCCACCCGGGGGAACCGGTCGCTCACCCCGGCGGCCAGTACCACCCGGGAGGCCGTCACCCGGTGGGCCCCGTCGATCACGGCGGTGAACCCGGCCTCGGCACTCCCCCGCAGGTCGGTGACCGTGCCGGATCGCAGGCACACCTCCGGATACCGTTCCACCTCGGCGCGCATGTCGGCCAGCAGCTCGTCCGGGGCCACCGGGTCCCGGCCCGGGATCCCGTGGGCCAGGTCGGCACGGCGGTTCCGGGGCCGGCCCGCGTCCACCACGAGGGTGGAGCGCTGGTAGCGGCCCAGCCACAGGGCCGCGGACAGCCCGGCCGGGCCGCCGCCCACCACGAGGACGTCCACGGAGGAGGGGAGTTCGAAACTCATCAGTCCACAGGGTACGGCACGGGGGGCCCTCAACCGCGGTTCCGCGTCCTGGCGGTGGCCGGTGCCGTCCACGGGTCCTCGGGCCAGGGATGCTTGGGGTACCGTCCGCGCATCTCGGCCCTCACCTGGGCGTAGGGTCCGGACCAGAACGAGGCCAGGTCCCCGGTCACCGCCAGCGGCCGGCCCGCCGGGGAGAGCAGGTGGAACACCACCGGCACCCGCCCGTCCACGAGCCGCGGGGTCTCGGCCAGCCCGAAGCACTCCTGCAGCTTGACCGCCACCACGGGCGCGCCGGAGTCACCGTCCTCCCCGCCGGCGCCCACCGCCGGGTACCGCACGGCGGCGGTCCGGCCGCTGGGCACCGGGAGCCGCTCGGGGACGAGCTCGTCGAGGCGGACGGCATCGGGCCACGGCAGCAGACGCCGCAGGGCCTCGGCCAGGTGCACGGAACCGGTCCTCGCCCCGACGGCCAGCCTCTCCACCTCGGGCGCCAGCCACGCCTCCCAGTCCTCGGCCAGGGCCGCGTCCGAGACGTCCGGCCACGGCTCACCCAGCACCCGGTGCACCAGGGCCAGCCGCCGGCGCAGGGTGTCGGCCGCCTCCGAGACCCCCAGCGGCCCCAGACCCTCGGTGCGCAGCATCCGGACGACGGCGGCCCGCCCCTGCGCCCGGTCCGGGGTGACGGGCGTCTCGGAGAGCGTGATCGCCCCGATCCCGCGCCGCAGCCTGCCGACGACCCGGCCGTCCTGCCAGTGCGCGGTACGTTCCTCGGCCAGGAGCGGTCCGGCCAGCCGCTGGGCCAGGTCGCCGTCCACGGGGGCGGCCGCACGGATCACGGCCCCCGTCCCGGCGGCGGCCCGGCCCTCGGCGCGGGCGACCTCCGCACAGGCCAGCCACTCGGTCCCGGCCAGGGCGCTGCCCGGCGGCAGCGCCGCGCGCGTTCCCGAGGCCAGCAGGTAGACCTCCGCCCCCGTGCCGCGGCCCGTCCCGGGGTCGCTCACCCGGCGGGCCAGCCGTTCGGGCCAGGCCAGCCCGACGACGGCCCCCACCGCCAGTTGCCCCGGCACCCGGGCGCCGGGAGACCGGTCCCGTTCCGGGGCTGCGTCCGCACCCGGGCCCGCGGCCGAGGACGCCAGGGCCTCGAACCGCCTCGCGTCCTGGGCCCATCGGGCGGCACTGCCGTCGCGGGCGCCTCCCCCACGGCCCGCACCGCCGGACCGCAGCCGGGACAGGGCACCGGTGAGGTCCGCCCCCTCCGGCCGGACGTCGGAGGAGACCAGGGCCACGACCTCCCCGGCGGCACGTGCCCCGACCAGCCCCGTCCCGTCCAGCAGTGCGCGGGCCAGCCGCGGTTCGGCCGGGATCGCGGCGAGCCCTCGTCCGTGGTCGGTGGCGCGGCCGGCGTCGTCGATCGCGTCCAGGGCCCTCAGCGTGGCCAGCGCCTCGGCCAGCGGGTCCTGCGGCAGCGGGTCCGGCAGCACCAGCCCCTCCCCGCCGGGGGCGCCCCAGCAGGCCAGGACGAGCGCCGCCCCGGTCAGGTCCGCCACCTGGACGGCGGGGGTGGGGTGTGGGGGTGCGGCGCCCAGGGTGGACCGGTCATAGCAGCGCACCACCGTCCCGGGCCCGAGACGCCCGGCTCGCCCGGCCCGCTGCTCGGCGGAGGACTGCGCGCAGGTGGCCGTCACCAGTCCCATCATGCCGCGCCCGGTGTCCCGCCGGGGCTCGCGGGCGAGTCCGGAGTCCACCACCAGGCGCACGCCCGGAACGGTCAGGGAGGACTCGGCCAGCGAGGTGGAGACGATGATCCGCGGTGCACCGCCCGGCTCACGGCCGCCCACGGCACGATCCTGCTGGGCGGAGGGGAGCTGGCCGTGCAGGGGCAGCACCTCGGTGCCGGGGGCCAGCTGCGCGATCCGCTCACAGGTCAGCGTGACCTCCCGGGCGCCGGGGACGAAGACCAACGCGTCGGTTCCCGGCTCGGCGGCCAGCGCCGCGGCGTGGGCCTCGACCGCGCACCGGGCGACGTGGTCCAGGAACTCCCGCGTCACCCCGCGGGTGTCCTGCCGCGGGCCGGGGTGCGGGCGATAGGAGACGTCCACGGGGTGCAGCGCCGAGGGGCAGTCGACCACGGGCACCGGTGCGTCCCGGCCGGTCCCCTCTCCCAGCCGCTCCGCGAACCGGGCGGCGTCCAGGGTGGCGGACATCGCCACGAGCAGCAGGTCCGGACGCAGCTGTGCGACCTCCCCGAGCATGCCGAACAGCAGGTCCGACTCCAGGTCCCGCTCGTGCACCTCGTCCAGGATCACCGCACCGGTCCCGGCCAGTCCCGGGTCCGCCAGCAACCGGTTGACCAGGATGCCCGGGGTCACGAACTCCACCAGGGTCTCCCGGGACGTGGTCCGCTCCCCGCGCACGGTGTGGCCGGCACGGGCCCCGGCGGCCCGGCCGGTCCCCCCGGGTCCCGACGGCCCGCCGGTTCCCGCCGGGCGGTCGAGGCTCGCCAGCCGGCGGGCCGCCGCGCGGGCGGCCACCCGGCGGGGCTGGGTGACGACGACCCGCAGCGGCGCCCGTCCCGTCCCGCGGCCCCCCGCAGGTGCCTTCGCTTCCGCCTCGGCCGAAGCCCCGGCCCCGGCGCCGGGGGCGGCCCGCTGTGCCAGCAGGTTCGCCGCCGCCGGCGGGACCAGCGTGGTCTTGCCGGTACCGGGCGGGGCCTGGACCACGGCGACGCGCTCGTCGGCCAGCACCCGGAGCAGCCCGGGCAGCGACTGGGCGAAGACGAGACCTGCACCCAGGGTCTCGAGGTCGAAGGGCACGGATCCGGGGGCGGTGGTCATCCCTCCATTCTCGCGTGCCCGGGAGCGCCGGCTCAGGGGGTCGGGGTGCCGCCGTTGGCGTTGAGGGTCTCCCCGTTGACGTAGCTGGACTCCGCAGAGGCCAGGAACACGTACGCCGGGGCCATTTCCACGGGCTGACCGGCGCGGCCCAGGGGGGTGTTGTGGCCGAACACCGGCAGCTTGTCCTTCGGCTGCCCGGCGCTGACCTGCAGCACCGTCCACACGGGACCGGGCGCCACGGCGTTCACGCGGATGCCCCGTTCGCCGAGCTGCTGCGCCAGGCCCTTGGTGAAGTTGTTGATGGCCGCCTTGGTGGACGCGTAGTCGAGCAGCATCGGGTTCGGCTCGTAGGCCTGGACCGAGGTGGTGTTGATGATCGTGGATCCCGGTCCCATGTGGCGCAGGGCCGCCCGGGAGAGGGTGAACATCGACTTGATGTTGATCTGGAAGGTCTGGTCCACCTGCTCGTCGGTGAGATCCTCGAGAGACTCGCTGATCAGCTGCTTGCCGGCGTTGTTGACCAGGATGTCCAGTCCGCCCAGCCTCTCGGCGGCGGCGTCCACCAGGCCGTTCCGGTAGTCGGCGTCCAGCAGGTCACCGGGCAGGGCGACGGCGGTGCGGCCGGACTCCTCGATGGCCTGCACCACGCGCCGGGCGTCCTCCTCCTCGGCCGGCAGGTAGGCGATCGCCACGTCCGCCCCCTCGCGCGCGAAGGCCACGGCGACGGCGGCGCCGATGCCCGAGTCGCCACCGGTCACCAGGGCCCTGCGGCCCGTCAGCCGGCCCAGGCCGCGATAGCTCTGCAACCCGATGTCCGGCACCGGTTCGGTCTTCACGTCCAGTCCCGGTTCGGACTGGTGCTGCTCGGGCGGGGAGACCTTCGGGAACTTGGTGGTGGGGTCACCGTCGGCCAGCTGGTCCCGCGCGTCGGTGGCGTGATCGGCGGCGCTGTTGTTCTTCTCGGTATCGGTCATGCGTTCGACCCTAGGGACGCCGCGGAGGGCCTGACAAGTCATGGCACCATGGGGCCATGACCACTGCCGACGCCGCGTCCCCGCCCTCCCCTGCCCCGGCCGGGCACACCGGGCCGGACCGGGTACTGATCCTCCCTCCCACCGACCTGCGCACGGGGACCCCGTACGCCGACGCCCATGAGGGTCCCACCCGCGCCGCGCTCGGCGCCGGGGGCTCGGTCGTGGCGAACAGCGCCCGGGAGCCCGACGGTGACGGCTCGGCCACCGCGCTCGTGCTGGTCCGCCCCATCCCGGTCGAACAGGTCGAGGCGGCGCTGGCCGCCAACCCGCGCACCAGCTGGGTCCAGTTGCCCTTCGCCGGGATCGAGCCCTACGTGCCGCTGATCCGTTCCCGGCCCGGCATCACGTGGACCTCGGCCAAGGGCACCTACGCCCCGCCGGTCGCCGAGCACGCCCTGATGCTCACGCTGTCCCTGCTGCGGGACCTGCCCACCCGGATCCGCGCCACCGGCTGGGGCCCGGCCGGGGGCAGGACGCTGCGGGGCATGGACTGCGTGATCGTCGGCGGCGGCGGGATCGCCCGCGAGTACCTGCGCCTGCTCAAGGCCTGGGACACTCGTGTCACGATCGTCCGCCGCAACGAGGGTGAGATCCCCGGCGCCGACCGGACCGTCACCCAGGACCGCCTGGACGAGGTCCTGCCCGGGGCCGGCGTCGTGATGGTGGCCGCCGCGGCCACCGACCTCACCCAGGGCATGATCGGCGCCCGCCAGCTGGAGCTGATGCACCCGGACGCCGTCCTGGTGAACGTCGCCCGCGGCACACTGGTGGACACGGACGCCCTGGTGGCCGCCCTGGCCGCGGGCTCGATCCATGCCGCCGGCCTCGACGTGACCGACCCCGAACCGCTGCCGGAGGGGCACCCGCTCTGGGCCGAGCCGCGGTGCGTCATCACGCCCCACACCGCGGACACCCCTGAGATGTGCATCCCGCTGCTGGATGCCCGGATCGGGCGGAACCTCGCGGCCCGGGCCACCGGGGCGCCCCTGGAGGGCCGCGTGGACCCGGTCGGCGGTTACTGAGCGCGGACCGTCACGTCGGACGGGGCCGGCCCGCATAGGCTGGGGGCATGAGATCACCGGTGCAGGACTACCTCGATCGCCTGCTGGACGAGATCCGGCCCCTGGATGCCGGGGCGCCCCACCAGGCGATCCCGTCCACGGCGGACATGGACCCGGAACTGTTCGCGGTGGCGCTGACCACCGTGGACGGGCACTCCTACGCCGCCGGGGACACCGAGCAGAAGTTCTCGATCCAGTCGATCTCCAAGGCCTTCACCTACGCCATGGCCCTCGAGGACCTCGGCCCGGAGAAGGTCCAGGAGAAGATCGACGTGGAGCCCTCCGGTGACCCGTTCAACGAGATCTCGCTGCAGGCCGGGACCGGACGGCCGGACAACCCGATGATCAACGCCGGGGCCATCGCCACCACCGCGCTCATCAAGGGCCGTGGCGGCCGCGACCGCATGGGCCGGATCCTCAACACCTTCTCCGACGCCGCCGGCCGCGAGCTCAAGGTCTCCGAGTCCGTCTTCCGCTCCGAGGACCGTGCCGGGCACCGCAACCGGGCGCTGGCCTGGCTGCTGCGCTCCTTCAACATCATCGAGTCGGACCCCGAACCGGTCGTGCTGGACTACTTCCGGCAGTGCTCGGTGCTGGTGACCACGAAGGACCTCGCCGTGATGGCGGCCACGCTGGCCAACCAGGGCGTGAACCCGGTGACCGGTGAGCGGGTGTTCGCTCCGCGCACGGTGCGCTGGGTGCTCTCGGTGCTCTCCACCTGCGGGATGTACGACGACGCGGGCACCTGGGCGATCGAGGTCGGGCTGCCGAGCAAGTCCGGCGTGGGCGGCGGCGTCCTGGTGGTGGTGCCCGGCCAGATCGGGATCGGCCTGTTCTCCCCGCCCCTGGACGACCACGGCACCTCCGTGCGGGGAGCCGCCACCATCAAGCGGCTGGCCACCGACCTCGGCCTGCACTACGGAGACGCCCCGCCCGTGGGCCGGTCCACCATCCGGTCCTCCTACGACCTGGCCGAGTCACCCTCGGGCGTCCCGCGCAGCGTGGAGGCGCTGCAGATGCTGGAGCGGCACGGCGGGGAGTGCCGCATCGCGGAGATCGGCGGGGACATCGGCTTCGCCGAGGCCGAGACCTTCGTGCGCTACACCACCGACCTGCCGGAGTCCACGCGCACCCTGATGGTGGACGTGTCCAAGGTGGACGACTTCGGCCGCGCCGCCGTGCGGATGTTCAACCAGGTGGTGCGCGCCTACCTCTCCGAGGGGCGGGACCTGGTCCTGGTCGACGACGACCGCCAACTGGCCGAGGCCATGGTCCAGGACGCCGAGGACTCCTCCTACGGCCCGCTGCCCAGCCCCTTCGAGGACGCCGGGGAACCGGACGGCCGCACCCACGACCCGGCCGACGCCGGGCCCTCCTTCCGCCTGTTCCTCTCCCGGTCCCTGGCGGTGGAGTGGATGGAGATGCGGGTGCTGTCCCGGCACGCGCCCGAACTGGTGCCGGCCGGGCGGCAGGAGCCGGCCCGGTCCCCGTTGCTGGAGCTGTTCGACGAGCAGGACGCCCAGACCCTGTCCACCCTGATGGAGAACCGGGACTTCCGGGCCGGTCAGGTCATCCGCCGTGCCGGCCAGCCGTTCGGCGGAATCTACTTCATCACCTCCGGACAGGTGGAGCTCACCAGCCAGGGGGCCGGGGGACGCCGCTACCGGCAGGTGTTCCTGTCCCCCGGGATGATCTTCGGCGAGATCGCCCTGGGCCAGGCCGGACGGCAGATCACCACGGTCCGCGCCGTCGGGCCGGTGAGCACGCGGGTGCTCACCGCGCAGATGATCTCCTCACTCGAGGAGACCGACCCGCAGCTGGCCATCAAGCTGTGGTCCGCCCTGGCCCGGGACGCGTACACCACGGTGGAGCAGATGACCCGCGAGTCCGGGGCCCGGAACGACTGAGCCCCCCGGCAATCCCGGTGGATCAGCCGACCGTGATCTCGGCCCGGGCCTCGGCGGAGTCGTCCCGCAGGGCGGCGAAGTCCTGGAGCTCGTTCCGCCCGGCCCGCATGGCCCGCAGCGAGTTGGCGATCGCCACCACGTCCACGAGTTCCTGGAACAGCGCGCCGACGATCGCCGGGATCACCCCGAACGCGGCGGTCACCATCAGCACCAGGGACAGCGCGATCCCGGCCCAGATGGACTCCTTGGCCACGCGCAGGGTGCGCTGGCCCACCGAGACGGCCACGGCGGACCGGGAGATGTCGTCCCGGATGATCACGACGTCGGCCGTCTCCGAGGCGGCCGTCGATCCCCGCGCCCCCATCGCCACCCCGACGTCCGCGACGGCCAGCACGGGCGCGTCGTTGACGCCGTCGCCGACCATCATGACCGGCCCGGGCCGCGCCTGGCGGACCAGACGGACCTTGTCCTCGGGCAGCAGTTCCGCCTCGACGTCGGTGATGCCGGCCTGGGCGGCGATGTGGTGGCCGGTGGCCTCGGCGTCCCCGGTGAGCATCATCCGGTTCTTCACCCCGAGCCGGTCCAGTTCGGCCAGGGTGTCCGCGGCGTTGGCGCGGAGCCGGTCCGAGAGGATGAGGGTGCCGGCGAAGTCACCGTCCACGCCCACGTAGACGGCCGACTCCCCCGGGCTGAGCTCGGCCAGCTCCAGCCCGGTGGTGTGCTCCCGCACGTAGGCGGACTTGCCCACGATGACCGTCCGTCCGTCCAGGACGGCGGTGACCCCGTTGGTCGCCTCCTCCCAGGCCTCCGAGGCGGTGATCAGGCTGAGCCCGCGGTCCTCCGCGGCCCGGCGGATGGAGTCCGCCAGCACGTGCACCGAGTACTGCTCCGCCGACCCGGCCAGCCGCAGCAGTTCCTTCTCGCTCAGGCGGGCGGCGCCGTCCACGGCACCGGCCGGCCGGGTCTCGAGCAGCTCCGGGCGGCCGTAGGTGAGGGTGCCGGTCTTGTCGAAGGCCACCGTGCGGACGGAGCCGAGCGCCTCGATGATGCCGCCGGACTTGACGATGACCCCGTTCGCCGCGGCGCGGGACATCCCGCCGAGGAAGGCGACGGGCGCGGCGATGAGCAGCGGGCACGGAGTGGCCACCACCAGGACCTCGGCGAAGCGGACCGGGTCCTGCGAGACCCACCAGGCGATGCCGCCGATGAGGTAGGCGACCAGGGTGAACGGCACCGCGTACCGGTCGGCCAGGCGCACCATGGGCGCCCGGGACTCCGAGGCCTCGCGCACCAGCGACAGGATCCTCGCGTACTGGGAGTCCTCGGGACGTGCCGTGGCCTGCAAGACCACCGCCTGCTGGCCGTTGAGGGCGCCGGAGAGCACCTGGTCCCCGGTCCGGCGCGTCACCGGCAGGGACTCCCCCGTCAGGGACGACTCGTCGAAGTCGGCCTGTACGTCCGCTCCGTCGGCGGCGGCGACGAGGGTGCCGTCCACCGGGACCACCTCGGCCGGGCGGATCAGCAACCGCTCCCCCACGTCCACCTGCTCCAGGGGCACGTCCTGCGCCCCGCCGTCGGGATCCAGCCGGTGCGCGACCTGCGGGGCCCGCTCCAGCAGGGACGTCAGGCTCAGCTTCGCCCGTCCGGCGGCGAAGCCCTCGAGGGCCTCCCCGCCGGTGAGCATGAGGCAGACCACCAGGGCGGCGAGGTACTCCCCGACCAGCAGGGTCGCACCGATCGCGGTGACGGCCAGGATGTCGATGCCCCAGTGACCGCGCACCAGGTCCCGGACCATGCCCACGGCCGTGTAGAGCACGATGACGGCACCGAACCCGGTCGCCAGCCACCGCGCCGGGCCCGTCATGCCGGTGAACTCGAGCAGGAGTGTGGCCACGAGCACCAGCAGGGTGGACACCACCCAGGGATAGGAACGCACCATCGACCAGAACCTCATGCCGCCGCCTCTCCGGACGCTCGGGAGATCATCTTCCGCTGACTGTAGTTTCCCTGAGGCGGGCCCGGCTTTCCAGAAAGGCAAGGCTGGCCTCCCTGACGGCCCCCGCCTTGACTCCGCACCCCGCCGGGTCCAGACTGCGATGACTGTGTGACCTCGACGAACTCGGGAGGGCCCGTGGGCACCACCTCGCATGAAGTCCCGGATGTCGCTAGGGGTCAGGAGGAGGGACAGCTCAGACGCGTCCTCGGGCCGAAGCTGTTGCTGCTGTTCATCGTCGGCGACATCCTCGGCGCCGGGGTGTACGCGGTCACCGGCCCGATGGCCGGGATGGTCGGGGGCATCCTCTGGCTGCCGTTCCTGCTGGCCTTCGTCGTGGCGACCATGACCGCACTGTCCTACCTGGAGCTGGTCACGCACTACCCGCACGCCGCCGGGGCCGCGCTGTACACGCACAAGGCCTTCGGCATCCACTTCCTCACGTTCCTGGTCGCCTTCGCGGTGGTGTGCTCCGGCATCACCAGCGCCTCGACCTCGGCCAACGTCCTCGCCCAGAACTTCTTCGGCGGGCTCGAGGTCAACGGCTGGAGCGGACCGGTCGAGGGCGGGGCGGTCACGGCGCTCGCGCTCGGGTTCATGGTGCTGCTGGCCCTGGTCAACCTGCGGGGCGTGGGTGAGAGCATCAAGTTCAATGTGGTGCTGACGCTGGTGGAGGTCACCGCGCTGTGTATCGTGATCGGCGTCGGGTTCTTCGCGATGGCCCAGAACGGCGCGGACCTGGGCCAGGTCGTCGTGTTCCAGGACAACGGGGACAAGGGGCTCTTCCTCGCGGTCACCGCCGCGACCTCGATCGCCTTCTTCGCCATGGTGGGCTTCGAGGACGCCGTGAACATGGTCGAGGAGACCAAGGACCCCCAGCGCATCTTCCCGCGCACCATGCTCACCGGGCTCGGGATCGCGGTGCTGTTCTACATGCTGGTGGCGGTCTCCGCGGTCGCCGTGCTCACCCCCACCGAGCTGGCCAGGATCGGCGAGTCCGAGGGCCGGGCGTTGCTGGAGGTGGTGCAGAAGGGTGCCCCGGACTTCCCGATCGACCGGATCTTCCCGTTCCTGGCCGTGTTCGCCGTGGCCAACACCGCCCTGATCAACATGCTGATGGCCAGCCGGCTGGTCTACGGCATGGCGAAGCAGAACGTGCTGCCGCGACCCCTGGGGAAGGTCCTGCCGCACCGGCGGACGCCCTGGACCGCGATCATCTTCACCACCCTCCTGGCCCTGGCCCTGATCTGGTACGTCACGTCCGACCCGGAGAGCAACATCGTGCAGAACCTCTCCAGCACCACCGCCCTGTTGCTCCTGTGCGTCTTCGCGGTGGTGAACGTGGCCTGCGTGGTGCTGCGGCGCCAGCGACGGCGGCGGCCGGACGAGGCAGAACACCGGACGGCCTTCAACGCCCCCCGGATCCTGCCGTACGTCGCCGGCGCCTTCTCGCTGTTCCTGGCCGGGCCCTGGGTGGAGCGCGATGCCGTGGTCTACCAGATCGCCGGCGGCCTGATGGTCCTCGGGATCCTCCTCTGGGTGGTCACCCACTTCGTGAACAAGGCGACCAACCGGGAGGAGGGAGTCCCGGTGGGGGACCTCCTGATCGGCCAGGACGACCACCTGCCGCCCCGGCCACCGGGGCATTGACGGGCCCGAAGACCGGCGGCCATCCTCAGAGGTGCGTGCACCGCGCAACAGACTTGAGCGAATAAAGCTCAAGTCCGTGGTGTTATGCAGGGTGCACGGTCCGGACCTCCAGCCGCCCGGCATGGAGCACCTGGGCGGCGGGCCCGGGCCGTCCGCAGTCAATGCAACCAGACCAAGGAGAACCCATGGCCACTCGTATCGACCCCTTCCGTGAACTGGATCGCCTCGCCGGACAGCTGCTGAGCCCGGTGCGCGGCCTGCGACAGATGCCGATGGACCTCTACAAGGACGGCGACCGCTACATCGTCGAGGCCGACCTGCCCGGCGTCGACCCCTCCAGCGTCGACGTGGACGTGGACGGCCAGCTGCTGACCATCCGCGCCGAGCGCAAGCCGGCGGTGACCGAGCGCGAGGGCGTGCAGTGGATGACCCGCGAGCGGGAGACCGGCAGCTACGTCCGCCAGCTGAACCTCGGCCAGGACGTGGACCTGGAGAACATCTCCGCCACCTATGACCACGGCGTGCTGAAGGTGACCATCCCGGTCTCGCCGAAGTCCCAGCCGCGCAAGGTCAAGGTGTCCACCGGCAACGGCGCCCAGGACATCCAGGCGACCGCCACCGAGAACGGCGGCCGGGACCAGGGCCCGTCCGCCCCGCAGGTGGATCCCAACCACTGACCCGCTCCGGCCCCGGCCGATGCGCCGGGCACGGGCCACTGGATCAGCGGCCACGGTTCCGCGGACAGGGTTCCGCGGGCGCGGTGCCGGGAACGCGGGAAGGCCCCGTCCCGCCTCGGATGCCGAGGTGGGACGGGGCCTTCCCGTCCGCTAGTCGCGGAGGGGCATCACACCGCCAGCTTGTCCACGATCTTCTGGACGACCGCGTTCAGGGTGGCCGAGGGGCGCATGGCCTCGGACACCTTCTCCGGGGACGGGTGGAAGTAGCCGCCGATGTCCACCGGGGACCCCTGGACGGCGTTGAGCTCGTCCATGATGGCCTGCTCGTTCTCGGCCAGCTCGGCGGCGACGTCCGCGAAGCTGGCGGCCAGCTCGGTGTCGTCGGACTGCTGCGCCAGTTCCTGGGCCCAGTACAGGGCCAGGTAGAAGTGCGAGCCGCGGTTGTCGATCTCGCCGACCTTGCGGGACGGGTTGCGCCCCTCCTCCAGGAACGTCCCGGTGGCACGGTCCAGGGTCTCGGCCAGCACCTGGGCGCGCGCGTTGCCGTTGGACACGGCCTCGTGCTCGAAGGACACGGCCAGGGCGAGGAACTCGCCGAGGGAGTCCCAGCGCAGGTGGTTCTCCGCCACGAACTGCTGGACGTGCTTCGGGGCCGAGCCGCCGGCCCCGGTCTCGAACAGTCCGCCGCCGTTGATGAGCGGCACGATCGAGAGCATCTTGGCGGAGGTGCCCAGCTCCAGGATCGGGAACAGGTCCGTCAGGTAGTCACGCAGGACGTTGCCGGACACGGAGATGGTGTCCTGGCCCCGGCGCAGGCGGTCGATGGTGAAGTGGGTGGCCTCCTGGGGGTCCATGATCTCGATCTGCAGCCCCACGGTGTCGTGCTCGGTCAGGTACTGCCGGACCTTGGCGATGACGTTCGCGTCGTGGGCGCGGTTCTCGTCCAGCCAGAACACGGCCGGGGTCTGGGAGGCGCGAGCCCGCGTGACCGCCAGCTTGACCCAGTCGCGCACCGGGACGTCCTTGGTCTGGCACGCACGCCAGATGTCCCCGGCCTGGACCTGGTGCTCGATCAGCACGGCCCCGGAGCCGTCGACCACCTGGACGGTGCCGGCCTCCTCGAGGATGAAGGTCTTGTCGTGGGACCCGTACTCCTCGGCCTTCTGGGCCATCAGCCCGACGTTCGGGACGGTGCCCATCGTGGTGGGATCGTAGGCACCGTTGGCCTTGCAGTCGTCGATGACCACCTGGTAGATGCCCGCGTAGGAGGGGTCCGGAAGCACGGCCAGGGTGTCCTGCTCCTGGCCGTCCTTGTTCCACATGTGCCCGGACGAGCGGATCATGGCCGGCATGGAGGCGTCCACGATGACGTCCGAGGGCACGTGCAGGTTGGTGATGCCCTTGTCCGAGTTGACCATGGCCAGGTCCGGACCGTTCTCGTAGGCGGTCTCGATCTCGGCGCGCACGCCCTCGGCCACCTGGGGGTCCAGCGTGTCCAGCCCGGAGAGGATGGCGGCGAGCCCGTCATTGGCGCTCAGGCCGGCGGCGTCCAGCTCAGCACCGTACTTCTCGAACACGGCCGGGAAGTAGGCCTTGACCACGTGGCCGAAGATCACCGGGTCGGACACCTTCATCATGGTGGCCTTCAGGTGCGTGGAGAACAGCACGCCCTCGTCCTTGGCCCGCTTGATCTGGGTGGTGAGGAACTCGTCCAGGGCCTGGGCGGACATGAAGGTGCCGTCCACGATCTCGCCGGCCAGGACCTTGAAGTCGTCCTTCAACACGGTGGTCTCGCCCTCGCCGTCCACGAACTGGATGCGGATGGTGCCGTCCTCGGGGATGATCACGGACTTCTCGTTGTGGAAGAACGCGTCCCGCTTCATGTAGGCGACCTTGGTCTGGGAGTCGGCCGACCAGGCGCCCATGGAGTGGGGGTGCTTCTTCGCGAAGTTCTTCACCGACTGCGGGGCACGGCGGTCCGAGTTGCCCTCGCGCAGCACCGGGTTCACGGCGGAGCCCTTGACCTTGTCGTAGCGGGCGCGCGCGTCCTTCTCCTCCGCGGTCTTCGGCTCGTCCGGGTAGGCCGGCAGGGCGTAGCCGTGGGACTGCAGCTCGGCGACCGCGGCCTTCAGCTGCGGCACGGAGGCGGAGATGTTCGGCAGCTTGATGACGTTGGCGTCATCGGTCTTGACCAGTTCACCCAGTTCGGCGAGGGCGTCGCTGACGCGCTGGTCCTCGGGGAGCACATCGTTGAAGGCGGCCAGGATGCGGCCGGCCAGCGAGATGTCCCGGGTCTCCATCTCCACACCGGCGGTCGAGGCGAAGGCCTGGACCAGCGGCAGGAGCGAGCCGGTGGCCAGCATGGGTGCCTCGTCGGTATGGGTGTAGATGATCTTCGACATGAAGCGTCGCTCTCCTCACAGGGCGCAACCGGGTGACGGCCTCGCCGGGTCGTGGTGATGTTTCAATCCGGCCCTAATCTACCGGAGGCGGCCCGGTCCGCCGATCCGGTGACCGGACCTCACCGCGCAGTCCTCCCCGGCGCTCAGCCGTGGAAGAAGTGCCGGGCGCCGGTGAAGTACATGGTGATGCCGGCGGCCTCCGCGGCGGCGATGACCTCCTCGTCGCGGATGGAACCGCCGGGCTGGACCACGGCGCGCACGCCGGCGTCGATCAGGATCTGCAGCCCGTCCGCGAACGGGAAGAATGCATCGGACGCGGCCACCGCGCCGCGGGCCCGCTCCGGTGCCCCGGTGCCGGAGACGTTCTCGGCACCGCCCGCCGTCGTGATCTCGGCGCCCTCGGCCCCGGCACCCGTCCCCACGTCCTGTGCGCCGGTCGAGGCGGCCCCCAGGGTGTTGGCGCGCTCGACGGCCAGCCGGCAGGAGTCCAGCCGGTTGACCTGACCCATGCCGACGCCGACGGTGGCCCCGTCCGAGGCCAGCAGCACGGCGTTGGACTTCGCGGCACGCACCGCGCGCCAGGCGAAGGCGAGGTCGGCGAGGGTCTGGCCGTCCGCGGCGGGACCGGCGGCCAGGGTCCAGGTGGCGGGGTCGTCACCGGCGGCGTCGATCGCGTCCCGGGCCTGCAGCAGCATGCCACCGGAGACCTGCTTGTACTCCACGGAGTCCCGGGCGTACCCCTCGGGCAGGCGCAGCAGGCGAAGGTTCTTCTTGGCGGAGAGGATCTCCAGGGCCTCGGCGGAGAAGGACGGCGCGATGACGACCTCGGTGAAGATGTCCTTGACGGTGGCGGCCATGCCGGCGGTGACCTCGCGGTTGGCGGCGATCACGCCACCGAAGGCGGAGACCGGGTCGCAGGCGTGGGCCTTGCGGTGGGCCTCGGCGATCGGGTCGTGTCCCTGGGCGTCGGAGACCGGCGCCTCCTCGGACACGGCCACGCCGCAGGGATTGGCGTGCTTGACGATGGCCACAGCCGGGGCGTCGAAATCGTAGGCGGCGCGCAGGGCGGCGTCGGCGTCGGCGTAGTTGTTGTAGCTCATGGGCTTGCCGTGCAGCAGCTCGGCCTGGGCGATGCCGGGGGCGGCGCCGTCCTCCACGTACAGGGCCGCCTTCTGGTGCGGGTTCTCGCCGTACCGCAGGGTCTCGGCGCGCTGCAGCGTCACGCCGGCGTAGGGCGGGAAGACGGGCGAGGACGGGCTCAGGGCCGGCACGTCCTGCGCGACCTGGCCGGCACCGGTGACCGCGGCGTCGGCCTCGAGGTCGTCGTCGGCCTCGAACTGCGCGGCGGTCCACGAGGCCACGGCGTTGTCGTAGGCGGCGGTGTGGGCGAAGGCCAGGGCGGCCAGCCGGCGCCGGGTCCGCAGGTCGAAGCCCCCGGACTGCGCCGCGGCCACCACGTCGCCGTACCTCGCCGGGTCCACCACGACCGCGACGGAGGGGTGGTTCTTGGCCGCGGCCCGGACCATGGAGGGCCCGCCGATGTCGATCTGCTCGACGACCTCGTCCTGGCCGGCGCCGGAACGCACGGTGTCCACGAACGGGTAGAGGTTCACGACCACCAGGTCGAAGGGCTGCACGTGGAGCTGCTCGAGCTGGGCCACGTGGTCCTCGCGGCGGCGGTCGGCGAGGATGCCCGCGTGCACCATCGGGTGCAGGGTCTTCACCCGGCCGTCCAGGCACTCCTGGAACCCGGTCACCTCGGACACCTCGGTCACCGGGACCCCGGCGGCGGCAATCCGCTTCGCGGTCGAGCCGGTGGAGACGATCTGGACCCCGGCGGACTGCAGACCGGTGGCCAGCTCCTCGAGTCCGGTCTTGTCGTAGACGGAGATGAGGGCCCGCTTGAGCGGGACCCGGTCGAGCTGGATGGTCACTGGTGTGCTCCTGGGTGCTTCGGTCCGGTACGGCGGAA
>NZ_DAOMPX010000042.1:0-22990 GCF_035445025.1 Citricoccus sp.
ACCGCCCGCACCGGGGTGACCGCCGAGGACGTCTGCAAGCGCCTGATCGACTACGGCTTCCACGCCCCCACGCTGGCCTTCCCGGTGGCGGGGACCCTCATGGTCGAGCCCACCGAGTCCGAGGACCTGGCCGAGATCGAGCGGTTCATCGACGCGATGATCAGCATCCATGCCGAGATGGAGGCCACCACGCCGGAGACGCTGAACGCGTCCGTCCTGCGCAACGCCCCCCACACCGCCTCGGTGCTCACCGCTGACGAGTGGGACCGGGAGTACCCCCGTTCGCGGGCCGCCTACCCGGTGGAGAGCCTGCGGGTCGACAAGTACTTCGCCCCGGTCGGCCGGATCGACGGGGCGTGGGGTGACCGCAACCTGTTCTGCTCCTGCCCGCCGGTCGAGTCCTTCGAGCCCGTCGCCGACGAGGCCAAGGAGGCGGCGAACCCCACCGCCGTGGCCGACGCCGTCGAGTCCTCGTCCTCCGTTTCCCACTGACAGGAGACCGTCATGTCACCGAACCAAGACCTCCGCACCACCCCGTTGCACGCCGTCCACGCCGAGGCCGGGGCCACGTTCACCGACTTCGGAGGCTGGCAGATGCCGCTGAAGTACGGCTCGGAGCTCTCCGAGCACCACGCCGTGCGCAAGGCGGCAGGGCTGTTCGACCTCTCCCACATGGGTGAGGTCCGGGTCACCGGCCCGCAGGCCGCCGAGGCCCTGGACTACGCCCTGACCGCGCGCGTCTCCAACGTGGCACCGGGGCGGGCCAAGTACTCGCTGATCTGCACCGAGGCCGGCACCATCCTGGACGACCTGATCGTCTACCGGCTGGACGACGGCCAGGACGACTCGGCGCGTGAGTACCTGGTGGTGCCCAACGCCGGCAACGCCTCCTCCGTGGCGGCCGCGCTGACCGAGCGCTCCGTCGGCTTCGAGGCCACCGTCCGCAACGAGTCGGCGCAGACGGCCCTGGTGGCCATCCAGGGTCCCGAGGCGGCCCGCGTCCTGTCCCTGGTGCTGCCGGAGGATGAGGCCGCGGCCCTGCCGGAGCTGAAGTACTACGCGGCGCGGACCGTGACCGTGCGCACCGGCACCGGTGAGGTGCCCGTGCTGCTGGCACGCACCGGGTACACGGGCGAGGACGGCTTCGAGCTGATCATCGGCCCGGTGGCCGACCGGGACGAGCTGTCCGCGGCGGCGACGGCCGTGTGGCACGCCCTGTCCGCGGCGGGCGCCGAGGCCGGCGTGGAGGTGCTGCCGTGCGGCCTGGCCAGCCGGGACTCGCTCCGGCTGGAGGCCGGCATGCCGCTGTACGGCAATGAACTGGACCTGGGGCACCTGCCCTCGGAGTCCGGTGCCGGGATGGCCGTGCCGCTGAAGTCCAAGGAGACGGACTTCGTGGGCCGTGACGCCCTGCTCGCCGCGCGCGAGGCCGGCACCGGCACGACCTCCGGCCAGGCGATCGTGGCGCTGCGGGCGGCCGGCCGCCGCGCGGCCCGGGCCGGTTACGCCGTGCTCGACGGCGACGGCAACCGGATCGGCGAGGTCACCTCCGGGATCCCCAGCCCGACGCTGGGTTACCCGATCGCGCTGGCGCGGGTGGACGTGACGCACCGGGAGCCGGGTACCGAAGTGGCCGTTGACCTGCGCGGCAAGGCCGAGCCGTTCACCGTGGTGGAGCTGCCGTTCTACCGTCGGCAGGACTGAGCCTGGGGTGGGGGTCCCGCTTGCTAGACTTCGCTGAGCCAGCGGGCCCCCGTCCCGGCCCTCCCATCACCGCAGGAAGACCATGACTCAACAGCGAACCGCCGGGCGGATCTCCGTCCTGGGGATCATCGCGTTCGTGCTGCTCGCGGCCCTGCTGCTGACGCTGGCCGTCCTCAGTGCAGTCAAGGGAGTCCGCACCGCCCAGTCCTACGGGAACGTGGTGCGCGTCGTGGACGGCCACACCATCGTGGTGAACATGGACGGCACCGAGGAGACCGTGACCCTGGCCGGAGTGCAGGCGCCGCTGAGCGCTCCCGAGGGCAAGAAGACCACCCTGGACAACTGCCTGGCCGAGGAGTCGACGGCGAACCTGTCCGGGATGCTGGAGTCCGGTGACTCCATCCAGGTGCAGTACGTGGACGGTCCCGGGGACACCCGGTTCGTGCTGGCACGCTCCGGCGGCCAGGTGATCAACGTCGTCCAGGTCGAGGCCGGACTGGCCGTCCCGGTGCGCGAGCAGCCGATGGGACAGCTCGGGGCCGACCTGCAGGAGGCGCAGGAGACGGCCCGTACCGACGAGGCCGGCCTGTACTCTCCGTCCGTGGACTGCACCCTGCCCGGCAGGGTCGCGCCCGTGGTCGACGTGCTGCGCGGGCTGCCGGAGGGCGGGCCGTCCTCGGCCGCGGAGGCCGACGAGCAGATCGAGGCGGTTGCGGCCGCCGTGGAGCAGGGCGTCACCGCGGAGAAGGTGTTCGCCACGATCGACCCCGAGGGGACCTCCCTCTCCTCGCTCGCCTGGGGGGAGGACGTGCCCCGGTTGCGGCAACGGCTGGATGAGGCCCTGACCCAGGCGCAGACCGAGCTGGCGTCCCTCCAGACCACCCGCGGCGTCCTGCTGACCCGTGAGCGCGAGGAGGCCGCGCGCCAGCGGGAGGAGGCCCGCCAGGCCGAGCTCGCCCGCCAGGCCGAGGCCGCTCGCCAGGCCGAGCTCGCCCGCCAGGAGGCCGCTCGCCAGGCCGAGCTCGCCCGTCAGGAGGCGGCCCGTCAGGAGGCCGCCCGCGAGGACGCGCGGGAGGATGAACGGCGCCGGGCCGAGGAAGAGGCCCGCCGCAAGGCGGAGGAGAGCTCCAGCCCCACGCCCTCCACGAGTGCATCGGCATCACCGAGCCCGTCGAAGCCGAGCTCCTCTCCCTCCTCGTCCCGCCCCTCGGCGGACGACGACGAGGAATCGTCCGGCCCCGCACGCGAGGACTGAGGCCCGGCCATGTCCATCCCGCAGCCGGGGGCATCCGGCCGCGGGCCGGCATCGGGATCCGCCGCACAGCAGGCGCCGCGCGCCCACGGTTTCCCGTCCCCGGCCCGCGATTACCTCGATGGCGGCATCGACCTGAACCGTGAACTGGTCCGCGACCGCACGTCCACCTTCCTGATGAGGGTGGCCGGCAACGCGATGGCCGCCTCCGGGATCCGCGATGGCGACGAGCTGGTGGTGGACCGGGCCGCCACCCCGCGCCACGGGTCGGTGGTCGTGGCGGTCCTCGACGGTGAGCTGGTGGTGCGCCGGATGGTGTTCGATGGCACCGTCCCGGGACTCGCGGTGGATGCCCCTCCCGCGGCGCTCGGCTCGCACACACGGTCGGCTGCGGGCCCGGGAACCGTGATCCTGGAGTCCGACGACGGCGCCGCCCCGGTCGTGCTGCCGGCCGCCGGTCCCGAGGGCCTGCGGGTCTGGGGCGTGGCGACGTATTGCCTGCACCGGTTGTGAGGGCCGCACACCGGTTCCGGGCGGAACGGGACGGAGGCCGGCGATGACCCAGGCCATGGCGCTGGTGGACGTCAACAACTTCTACGTCTCCTGCGAGCGGGCCTTCGACCCGCGGCTCGAGGGGCGTCCCGTGGTGGTGCTGTCCAACAACGACGGCTGCGTGGTGGCGCGCTCCCCGGAGGCCAAGGCCCTGGGGCTGAGGACCGGGACGCCCTGGTTCCAGCTCGCCCCGCAGGCCTCCGCCTGGGGCCTGGTGGCCCGGTCGTCGAACTACGAGTTGTACGGGGACATGTCCGCGCGGGTGATGGAACTGCTGGGCCGGTGGGGGACGTGGCAGCAGGTGTACTCCATCGATGAGTGCTTCCTCGGCCTGACCGGTACGCCGGAACAGGTGCTGGAGACCGGGCGGCGCATCCGCGCGGCCGTGCAGCGGAACCTCGGGTTGCCGGTGTGCGTGGGCATCGCGCCCACGAAGACGCTGGCGAAATTCGCCAACCACGTGGCCAAGAACAACCCGGACGACGAGCGGATCGGCGGGGTGTTCTCCGTGTCCGCGCGGCCCCGGGCGGTGGAGGCGCTGATGTCCGGGCTGCCGGCGACCGAGGTCTGGGGCGTGGGCCGGAAGACGGGCGAGAGACTGGACCGGCTGGGCATTCGCACGATCGCGGAGCTGAGGGCCTCGGACCCGGCCTGGATCCGGTCGCGGTTCTCCGTGGTGCTGGAACGGACGGTGCTGGAACTGAACGGGACGCCGAGCGTTCCGGACGTGGACGAGCACGCCGGTCCGACCCAGGTCATCTTCTCCCGCTCGTTCTCCCGGCCGGTCACCGCCGCGGACGAGATGGACGATGTCATGAACGTCTATGCGCAGCGGGCCGCCGCCCGGCTGGCCATGCAGGGCCAGCAGGCCCGGATGGTCACCGTGACGGCCGGGACCTCGAGGTTCACCGGGCCGGACGGGTCGGTCTCCCGGGCCGTGGCCCTGTCCCGGGCCACGGCGGACCCGGTCACCATCACCCGCTCGGCCGTGCGCGCGATGCGCTCCGTGCTCACTGAGGGCGTGCCGTACACCCGGGCCGGTGTGATGCTGACCGGGCTGGAGCCGGCCGGGACGGCGCAGGAGATGCTCGCGGGCTTCGGCGACCAGGAACCGGACCGGCACCTCGAGGCGGTGCTGGAGCGGGTGCGCGGCCGGTTCGGCGGGACGTCGATCGGCCTGGGCCAGGGTGGGCTGAGCGAGCAGGGATCGTGGACGATGCGGCGCGAGTTCGCCTCGCCGCAGTACACCACCCGGTTCTCGGACCTGCCGGTGGTCAGGGCCTGAGCGCTGGCCGGCCCAGGGGCCGCCACGGGAAACCGGGGCCAGGTGGCGGGCCGGGACCCAGCGGGGAACCGGGGCCAGGGACGGAAGCGGGATCGGACGGGGAGTCGCTGGTCAGTCGAGGGACAGCGTGACCAGGCCCAACTGTGCGGCCCGGATGATCGCCTGCACGCGGTCGCGCACCTCGAGCTTGTCCAGGATCTTGGTGAGGTTCGCCTTGACGGTCGACTCGGAGATGTGCAGTTCGTCCGCGATCTCGGTGTTCGACCGGCCGCGCGCCAGCATCCGCAGCACGTCCAGTTCCCGCGGGGTCAGCTCGGAACCGTCCGGGTCCCCCGGCTTCGCGCCGTTGCTGAGGGAGGGGCGGTCGTCCTCGATGGAGGACAGCAGCTTGCGCGTCACGGCGGGGGAGAGGACCGACTCGCCCCGGTGCACGCTGCGGATGGCGCTGACGATCGTCTCCGGCGCGGCGTCCTTGAGCAGGTACCCGCCGGCGCCGGCACGCAGCGCGGGCACGAGGTACGGCTCCGAGGTGAACGTGGTGATGGCCAGCACGCTGGTCTCCGGGAACTCCGCCGAGATGCGCGCGGTGGCCTCCACGCCCCCCATGACGGGCATCTGCATGTCCATGAGGACCACGTCCGGGTGGGTGGCCTGACAGGCCTCCAGGGCCTCGACGCCGTTGGCGGCGACACCCACGCAGTGCATGTTGGGGGCGTTCTCGACGAGCAGTTTCAGGGCACCGCTCATGAGCGGCTGGTCGTCCACGATGAGCACTGCGATATTGCGGTCGGGCATGGCCCAAGCGTAGCCTTCCTTCACCCCCGACCTTTGAAGAGCCTGTAATTTGTGCCACATGCTGGTAAAGCGCTTGTCAGACCCTGATAATGGAGACATGAAACGTCCTCTCATGGCCTCGATGGCCGCTGTGCTCGTCTCGTCCGCCCTCGTCGTCTCCCCGGCCGCTGCCGTGGAGACCTCTACCTCTGAAGCTGTCGTGCTGCCCCCCACCCACGAGCTCCAGGTCGATCCCACCTACAAGTCCGATGGAGAGCTGTCCACCATGGGCTTCGGCGCCGGATCGCGGGTCTTCTGGTGCTGGTTCGGCGCCTGCTAGGCAACCATGACCGCTGATGAGTCGGCTGGCCCCACCGTGGGGCCGGCCGACTTTTGGTCTGCCCGGCCCCTGAACCGGGCCATGCTCGTGCTGGCCTCGCTCTTCGCGACGGTTTCGTTCGCCTCCGACTTCGCGAATGCGATCACGGGGTCCGGGACGTTGGATGCCCCGCAAACGCTGGTCATCCTGCTGAACTGTCTGGCCATCTACGTTCTCTGGACGCGGACCACGTTCGCGTTCGCCGCGCTCATCCCGGCGCTGGTGGCCAGCCATCTCCTGGATGCCTTCTGGATGACGTCCCTGGTGGTTCCGCTGCTTCTCGGCGCCGTGGCGGCCACGGCCCAGAAGTCCTTCAGCCTGGTGGCCCTTGCCGTGTCCGTGGCCTGGACATTGCTCATTCCCTTCACCACAACGACCTTCGGACCCGTGGTGTGGGTCGCCTTGATCTTCGTCGCCCTGGGATGGGGTGTCGGGAACTTCGTCGGTTTCCTCCTGGATCGCCGGCTCCAAGACCAGGCGCGCGTGGCGGAGGCCACCAGGCGCGCGGCGCGGGCCGCCCAGGAGGAGCGCAAGTCCCTGGCCCGGGACCTGCACGACATCGTGGCGCACAACCTCACGATCATCTCGATGCAGACCCGTGCTGCACAGTACGCCGGCACGGATGAGGCCGCGCGCCACGCCGTGGACGTGGTGGGGCATTCGGCCACGGAAGCACTGGCCGACCTCCGCCGCATGCTGTCCCTGCTCCAGGCGGAGGGCCTCGTCGCCGGAGATCAGGAGGCCGCACAGATCGAACTCGGCGAGGGAGCGGCCGCCCTGGACCTCGAGTACGGCGCCGTGAAGTTCGGTCGCATGCTCGAGGGTCTCGGGATCGAGACCCACGTGGAGACGGAAGGGCTCGACCAGGACATCCCACGGAGCGTGCAGACGGCCCTGTACCGCGTCCTGCAGGAGGCGGTGACGAACGTGGCCAAGCATGCGGCCGAGGGGGGCCAATGCAGGATCTGCATCCGCGTCAACGACGACCGGCTGGAACTCGCCGTGGACAACACGCTTCCCGTCCGAGGCGCGCCGGCCCGGGCAGGCTGGAACTCCTCCGGCAGTGGCCTGATCGGGATGCGCGACCGGGTCGATGCCTTCGGCGGGACCATGAGTTCACAGCGGGACGGTAGCTGGTGGCGGGTCAGGGCTGAGGTGCCCCTGCAGGAGGCCGCCGCCTAATGTGATGTGGGTCACATAAGACGCCGAAAGTCTAGCCAAAGGTCTAATGGTGGTGGCTTAGGGCTCGCCTATAACCTAAAGGGGCCCCATGAGACGGTGCACACGGATCAGGACGGTGGAATCAGCCCGGGGGGATACGGGCCCACCAACCTATAATCCGCTGAGAGGCGGTGGCCATGCCACCGCCTCTCAGGTGTTTAACGCCCATCTTCCGCACCCGCTTCGGTGCTGACCAGCACGTCTGCCGAGCCCGACGGACCGAGTATGACGTCGGCCGATCGCGGCCCAGCGTTAAAGTGGCTGGAATGAACGCCGTATCTGGCGCCTCCGCCGGACATCCGGTGCGCGCTCACTCCTCGTGGGTCCCGATCGTCATCGCCGGCGTGGCAGCGGCCATGCACATCTGGAAGCTGCCGGAGGCGCTGTCCTACATCCAGCAGGACCTGGGCATGACCCTGGTCGAATCCGGGGTGCTCCTGGGCATCGTCCAGGTCGGCTCCATGCTGCTGGGCCTGGGCGTCTCCCTGTTCTCCGAGGTGATCGGACTGCGGCGGACGCTGCTGATCGGCATGGCGCTGCTGACGGTCGGCTCCCTGGCCGGGGCCTTCGCGGACTCCACCGGGTTCCTGATGGCCACGCGCGCGCTCGAGGGCGTGGGCTTCCTGATGGCCACGGTGGTCGCGCCGCCGCTGATCCGCCTCACGGCGCACCCCGCCCGGGCGAACATCGCCTTGGGCTGGTGGGCGGCCTTCCAGGGCATCGCCACGTTCCTGGCGGTCCTGACCTCCACCCTGCTGCTGACCGCGGTGAGCTGGCAGGCCTGGTGGGTCACCATGGCCGTGATCACGGCCGCGACGATTCCCCTGCTGCTGGTGTTCGTCGCCCCGCCGCCGGCGGGGCGTGGGGCCAACGTGCGACTGGCCGCGCGTCGGGTGCTGGCCACCGTGAAGACCTCCACGCCCTGGATCGCCGGCCTCGTGTTCGCCTGCTACACCCTGCAATGGGGTTCGGTGATCGGCTTCCTGCCCACCATCTTCGACGAGGCCGGCGTCGGGGGACTGTGGCCCGGCATCGTCACCGCCATCGTCGGCGGCCTGAACGGCGTCGGCAACATCGTGACCGGCCGCCTGCACCAGCGCGGGATACCGATGCGGCGACTGATCCTCATCGGCCTCATCACGATGGGGGTGACCTCCGTGATCACCTTCGCCCCGGACTGGAGCGGCGTGCGCGGCGGGCTTGCCGTCCAGATCGTGGCCGTCGCGCTGTTCTCCGGGGTCGGTGCCCTGATCCCTGCCTCGCTGAACCGGATCGCCGTGGACATCGCTCCGCCCGACGGGTCACCCGCTGCGGTCGTGGGCCTGATGGTCCAGATCTACAACGGGGCGAACTTCGTCGGCCCGATCATCCTCGCTGCCATCGCCACGGCGGCCGGGAGCTGGCACTACTCGTGGATCATGACCGGTGCGGCGACCCTGCTCGGGGTCCTGCTGGCCGCGCGCTTCCTGTCCGAACGGCAACTGGGGCTGGACTTCCGCCACCACGGCTGACACCACCCCGGCGCGGGATCAGGCGCAGCCCTCCGGGCCGCAGGCCTGGCCGTCGAGACCGGCACCGGCGGCTTCGCCCGTCCCGGCGGTCACGGGCTGCACCATCCGCAGCGGCTGGAACTCAGACCAGGCCTGCTGCAGGGCCTGGGCGAACAACTCGGTCGGCTGGGCCCCGGAGATGCCGTAGGTGCGGCCGAGAACGAAGAACGGGACGCCGGTGACTCCCAGGGCACGGGCCGTGGCCACGTCCTCTGCCACGGCGGTCTCCCACCGGTCCTCGGTCAGGGCCTCGTGCACCTGGGCCTGCGTCAGTCCCGCGGCAGTGCCCAGCCGGGCCAGCACCTGCTCTTCGCCGATGTCGAGGCCCTGCTCGAAGTGGGCCCGGAACAGCTGTTCCTCCAGCGCCTCCGCGGTCCGCAGCCCCTCCGCCTTGGCACGCTGGATGACGCGATGGGCCTTCCACGAGTTCGCGACCACGAGGTTGTCGAAGTCGTACTCCAGGCCCTCACCGCGTGCCTGCTCGGTGACGTGCGCGAGCATGCGGGTCACCTGCTCGCGCGGCATGCCCTTGGCCTGGACCAGGTAGTCCACCTCGCTGCGGTGGTCATGCTCGGGCAGGGAGGGATCCAGCTGATAGCTCTTCCACTCCACCTCGACCTGGTCCCGGTGCTCGAAGGACTCCAGCGCCCTCTCGAACCGGCGCTTGCCGATGAAGCACCAGGGGCACCCGACGTCAGAAAAAATCTCGATCTTCACAACCAGGCACAACCCAGGATCAGCGGCGCACTATTCCCCAGGCCGTCAGGACTGCCGCAGGCCACCCTGCCAGAGGGCGGCGAAGGGGGTGTTTCCGGCGACGCGCTGGCGGATGCCCTCGGTGACGAACTCCTTGGCGCGGCGGGCGGCGTCCAGGGGAGCGGCACCCTTGGCGAGCTCCGCGGTCACGGCTGCCGCCAGCGAGCAGCCGGCGCCGGACACCGCGTGCTCACCGATCTTGGGGGCTGACAGCACCTCGAGGGTCTCGCCGTCGTAGTAGACGTCCACGGCGTCGGGTCCGGACAACCGGACCCCGCCCTTGGCCAGCACGGCGGCGCCGGAGACCTCGTGGATCCGCTTCGCGGCGTCCTTCAGGTCACCCAGGGACTCGATCGTCATCCCGGAGAGCTGCTCGGACTCGAAGTGGTTGGGCGTGGTGAAGGTGGCCAGGGGCAGCAGCTCTGCCTTGAGGGCCTGGTCGGTGTCCAGGGCGTGGCCCGGCTCCTGGCCCTTGCAGATCAGGACCGGGTCGAGGACCACGTGGTCCCAGTCCTGGGTCCTCAGGGCGGTGGCCACGGTCGAGATGGTGGCCGGGGACCCCATCATGCCGAGCTTGGTGGTCTTCAACTGTCCGGCGTAATCGGCCTGGATCGCCTCGAGCTGGTGCGCGATGACGTCGGGATCCACGGGAACGAACCGATGGTTCCAGTCATCCTGGGGGTCGAACGCCACGATGCAGGTCAGGGCCACCATGCCGAAGGCGCCGAGCTCCTGGAAGGTCTTGAGGTCGGCCTGGGCGCCGGCGCCACCGGTGGCCTCCGATCCGGCGATCGTCAGGGCGAGAGCGGGGCTGTGCACGTCGTACGGGTCTGTCGTGGGCATGCGCACCATGTTAATCCCCGTTCCCGGGGCCAGGTGCCTGGCCGGCGTCGTCCCCGGGGCGGACCACGGTGACCAGGGGACGGGCCAGGGCGCGGCCCAGGGCCATCAGGACGGCCGCCGGGAACCCGACCACCGGGATGAGCATGGGCACGAGGCCGCCGACCCCGGAGAACAGCACGGCCAGGCCGTAGAGCATGCCCACCAGGGCGTAGCCCAGCACGTGGATCCACTGGTTGAGCTTGAACCGGAACAGCCAGTTGACCAGCAGGCACAGCGGCAGGCCGATGACCATGCCCGCCAGCCCCACGATGCTCAGCAGCGGGGTCAGGGAGCCATAGGCCTGCAGGGCCGGGACGAGGCTGAGGACCAGCACGATGGCGGCCATCAGCAGGTTCGGGACCAGCCAGGCGACCAGGAACCCGTACAGGGACATCCTCAGGCGCGGGCGGGACCCGGCGGGGACCGTGCTCCGCCGACGTCGGCTCGGCTTGACCGGGATGGGGGTCGTCATGGGGTGGCTCCAGAACTGGCAGGGGGCGCGCGGGCCGTGCCAGTCTACCGTCGGGGCCGGTCCGTGGCCTCAGACGACGACGCCGGCCGGGAAGTTCTGCGGCCCGCGCGGCGTTGTACTGGAGTTGCGGCCGAACCGGCCGCGCCACGCACCGACCGGAGGGCAGTCATGCTCGAGATCTTGACCGGGTCCGGACTGGCCACGGCCGCCGGCCTCAACGCGTACATCCCCATGCTCGTGCTGGGCCTGCTGGACCGCTTCACGTCCCTGGTGGAGCTGCCGACCGCCTGGCAGTGGCTCTCCCACGACGCCACCCTGTGGATCCTCGCGGCGCTGCTCGTCCTGGAGGTGGTGGCGGACAAGATCCCGGTGCTGGACAGCGTCAACGACGCCGTGCAGACCGTCATCCGGCCTGCCGCCGGCGGCATCACCTTCGCCTCCGGGGTCGGGACGGAGACGGTCACCGTCCAGGACCCCGGTGCACTGTTCGCCGGTGAGGCGTGGATCCCGGTGGTGGTCGGTGCGGGGCTGGCCCTGCTCGTGCACCTGTTCAAGGCCACCACCCGCGCCGGCGCGAACACCGCCACCGCCGGGGCCGCCGCCCCGGTGCTGTCCACCGCTGAGGACACCGCGTCCATCCTTCTGGCCCTGACGGCGGTGCTCCTGCCGGTGTCCGTGGGGATCCTGCTGGTGCTGATCGTGGTGGGGCTGTGGCTGCTCGGCCGGTGGGTCCTCCGCCGTCGTCACCGGGACCGCCTGATGAGCCGCGAGGACCGGTACTTCGCCGTCTGACCGGCTGGGTGACCCCGGTGCGCTCCGTCCCCGGGGAGCGCTCGCGCCGGACGTGTGACAAAATTGGTGACAATCCAGGCCATCGCGGCCGACGAGTGGGGAGGCATCAGTGGCGACCGGAACCAGGACGGGCACGACGGTGACCGCGGCGGACGTGGCCGCCCGGATCCGGGAGGCCATCTCCGCCGGGGAACTGGTCCCCAACCAGCGGCTCGTCGAGGCCGATCTGGCCGAGGCCTACGGTGCCAGCCGCGGGCACGTCCGCACGGCGCTGGGTGAGTTGACGGTCGAGGGGCTCGTGGAGCGGATCCAGAACCGCGGCGCCCGGGTACGCTCGGTCCCCCTGGAGGAGGCCCTCGAGATCGTGGAGGTGCGCGCCGCCCTCGAGGCGCTGTGCGCCGCGCGGGCCGCCGAGCGGATCACCGACGACCAGGCCGAGGAGCTGCGGGCCATCGGGCGGGCCATGGAGGCGGCCGTCCGGGACCATGACCAGTCGGCCTACGCGCGCGGCAACACCGACCTGCACGGCATGCTCATCCGGGTGTCCGGCCAGCGGACGGCCGCGGCGACCATCGACCGGCTGCGGGCCCAGGCCGTGCGCTTCCAGTACCGCCTCTCCGCCCGGCCCGGCCGGTCCCAGCAGTCCCTGCCCGAACACCTGGCCATCATCGAGGCCGTCTGTGCCCGGGACCCGGAGGGCGCCGCGCGGGCGATGCGGGATCACCTGGCCTCGGTGTCCGAGGCGATCGTCGAGTCCACCCGGGACTGAGCGGGCCCCCTCCCCGTCCGCAGGTGAGACGCGCGAGATCGCGGAGGGCGATGGTGACCCGGCCGGTCGCACAGGACGGCAGCCGCCCGACGACGTGCCCACTGTCGGGTCCGTGCGGACCCGGGCATCGTCACCGGGCGGCTGCCGTGGGTGGTGGCATGGCCGGGGGGTCAGTCCGTGCGGACCGTCCGGGGATCGACGTTCCGGGCCGTGAAGATCAGCAGTCCCGAGGCCAGGATGGGGAGGATGCCCCACCACAGGGCCGCATTGATCCAGCCGCTGCCGGCCGCGAGGGTGGCGGTGATCAGCAGGCCGCCGATGATCGCGCCGACCTGGCCGGCCGCGTTGATGATCGAGCTGCCGGTGGCGCGGGTGTGCACGGGGTAGCTCTCGCCGGTGAAGAACAGCAGGGCCGAGAAGGGACCGATCAGGAAGAACAGCCCGGCGCTGTAGAACGCCACGATGAGCGCGAAGCTCCCGCTCGGTGCCTGGATCATGATGAAGAACGAGACGGCGCAGAGGATCCAGCCGAATCCGATCGCGTTGCGGCGGCCGATCCGGTCCCCCAGCCACCCGTGGAACAGGTACCCGGCGAAGGCCGTGGCATTGGAGATGATCAGGATCAGCAGCGCGTTGTCGAAGGCGATGTCCTTGCCGTCGGGTGCCGTCAGCAGCGAGGTGCCCAGGATCGAGAAGGCCAGGACGCCCAGCCAGTTCAGGAGGAAGGCGCCGCCGATCGACAGGGTGGACCGCAGGGACTCACCCCGGAAGACCGATACGAGGGGACTGTCCTGGGCGGTGATGTCGATGCCGTACTTCACGCCCAGGCGCTGCGCCTCCGTCTCCTCCCCGGACTTGAGGAGCTGGTCGATCCGGTGCCGACGGGCGAACTGCGGGCTCTCCTTGAGCCAGCGCCCGGCGATGATGATGAACACCGAGGGGACGGCGGCGACGATGAAGCAGAGCTCCCAACCGCCGACCGGGAACAACAGGTAGACGGACCCGGCCGCGAGCACGGAGCCGATCGGCCAGCCGGACTGGACCAGCGAGTAGATGAGGCCGCGGCGGCGGGCCTTGGCCGGGTCGCTGTGGCTGTGGGCGAACATCTCGTTGAGGTAGGCCGCGTTGATGGCCTGCTCCGCGTAGCCGAGGCCGGCGAGCGAACGGACGAGGACCAGGAAGACGATGCCCAGTCCCGCGGTGATTCCCGCGACCCAGCCGACCGTCGCGGTCAGCAGGGAGGCCACGGCGGCGCCGGCAACCGCGATGAGGATGCCCTTGCGCCGGCCGATCCGGTCCACGATCGGGCCGATCGCGAAGGCCACCAGCGCCGTGCCGGCGGTGACCCAGGTGTTGATCTCGGTCGACTGCGCAGCCGTCCATCCGAGGTCCGAGGCCAGCTGGGGCAGGAGGTTTCCGAAGAGGACGAAGTCATAGACGGCGAAGGTCCACGCGAAGAAGCAGATCCACGTGGCCAGCCGGACGTCCTTGGGGGTGATGTCGGTGGAGTCGGCCTGCAGGGTCTGGGTAGTGGTCATGACGGTTCCTTGGGGGAGGAGGACAGCAGGAGGGGTGAGGGGACAGCGGGTGGGGAGGGGGCTGCCGTCGGGGCGACTCCGAGGGCAGGGAGCACGAAGGGGACGATCCGGAACCGGTACGTGACTGACCGGTCCTGGACCGCCCCCTCCGTGGTGGTGCGTCAGGTCAGGAGACGGAGCTGAGGCGCGCGCCCTGCCGCTCCCGCCTCTCGGCGGTGGCCGTCAGGTCGACCGTGAGCTGGCCGTTGACGTCCTTGAGGACCACGCCGTAGTCCCGGGTGGCGGCCTCGGCGGTGGTGAAACCGTCCAGCACGTCCTCGAGGACCTTCAGCGGATCACGCGTGAGCGGATCCCCGAAACCGCCGCCGCTGGGGACGGTGATCTGGAGGGAGTCCCCGGCCTTCAGCTGCCAGCCGGTGACCTTGGACGGCCAGGACTCCTCACCGTCCCGGCCGGGGTTCTTCACCAGGGAGGCGTTGAGGCCGTCATGGCCGCCCTGGGCGCCCCAGGGGGCGTCGGACTCGTGGCGTTCACCCTCGCAGGTGACCACGGTGTCCGTCAGGAAGGTGTTCTCCCGCACGATGCCGATGCCACCGCGGAACTCGCCGGCGGCTGCCGGTTCGTCGCGCAGCTCATAGCGGTCGGTGCGCATCGGGAACCGCCACTCCAGCTCCTCGATCGGGTTGTTGCGGGTGTTGGCGATGAGGTTGTCCACCGAGTCCGGCCCGTCACTGGTGGAGCGGGCGCCATAGGAGCCTTCGTTGACCTCGAGGTACACCCAGTACTCGCCCTGCTTCTCGTCCCACCCGGAGTAGGACATGAAGTGGATGTGGGCCGAGTTGCCGGCGGTGACGCGTTCGGGGATGACGGGGGCGAGGGCCCGCAGGGCCAGGTCGACGGCGCGCTGCACCTGGGAGAACCGGGAGAACGTGGCCGCGGGGTACTTCGGGTTGAAGATGGTGCCCTCCGGGGCGATCACCTTCAGCGGCTTGAGCATTCCCTCGTTCTGCGGCACGAACACCGGGAAGGCGACCTCGTCCAGGAACATCATGCGGGTGATGAACGTGAACGCCGAGACCGTCGTGCCCTCGAAGGCGCAGTTGTAGGCCGTGGGGACCTGTTCGGAGGAACCGGTGAGGTCATAGGTGATCTCGTCACCCTCCACGATGACCTTCACGACGATCGGCAGCTTCTTGCCGTAGTTGCGGCCGTCGTCGTCCAGGTACCCGACCTCCGTCTCGTACACGCCATCCGGGATCTTGGCGATCTCCTGGCGCAGCATCCGCTCGGAGTAGTCGATCCAGCTCTGGCCGGCGTCCTGGACGGCGCCGATGCCGTACCGGTCCACGAGGGCCAGGTAACGGGACTTGGCCAGGTCGCACGCGGCGATCATCGCCTGGAAGTCACCCTCGTTGGAGGTGGGCGTCCGGGTGTTGTTGAGGATGTGCCGGATCAGGGACTCCTGGCGGACACCCTTCTCGTAGACCTTCACGGCCCGGAAGATGGTGCCCTCGGACTGGACGTCCTGGATGTCCACCATCAACCCGGAGAACGCACCGCCGTTGTCGATGAGCTGCCCCGAGGCCCCGGCGAAGCCCACGAGCTCCCCCTCATGGAAGATCGGTTCGATGATCGCCACGTCGGGGGAGTGGGTCGCTCCCAGGTAGGGGTCGTTGTGCAGGATGACGTCGCCCTCGTGGATGTCGTCACCCAGGACCGAGATCACGCCCTTGACGATCTTGGGCATGGAGCCCATGAACATCGGCGTGGAATCGGATTCGGCCAGCACGTTGCCGTCCTTGTCGAACAGTCCCGCCCCGAGGTCCTCGGACTCGCGGATGATCGAGGAGTAGGCCATGCGGAACAGCACCGAGGCCATCTCCTTGGCCGCGGAGTTCAGGGCGCCGCCGATCACGCGCATCAGGATCGGGGTGGCCAGCTTCTCAGCCGTCTCGGTGCCGGCCGGGCAGGCGATGACCAGGTTGCCGGCCTCGTCCACCGTCCCGGTGAAGCCCGGGGGGACCACGACCGTCGAGTCATACTGCTCGATGACGACCGGTCCCTCGAAGGTGGTTCCCACGCCCATCTTCTCCCGGTCGTAGAAGCCGGTGTCCACTGTGGTCGGCGTACCGTCCACGTCGAAGGTCACCGGGCGGGTCTCCACGAGGGCATCGGCCAGTGAGCCCGAGCGGGTCGGGGTCGGGGTCGGCAGGTCGTCCATCACGGCGCGGGCCTCCACGCGGATGTTGATGACCTCCACGGAGCCGTCCTTGAAGCGGTGACCGTACTCCTCGAAGTGGGCGTCGTGGAAGGCTGCCTCGGCCTGGTCCAGCCAGGCGGTGGTCACCGGGCCCTCGGGGACGTCGAAGCGGATCTCGTACCCCTGACCCTCGTAGCGGGCGTCGGCCAGCCAGTCGATCCGGCGCCGCTCGGCCGGGACCCCCTCCGCGTCCAGCTGGGCATTGGCCTCCCGCTCCAGCTGGTCGAAGGACGCCTGGATGGCCGCCGGATCGGCGTCCGCGAAGCGGAAGCGGTTGGTGGCCACGAACTCGTACTGCTCGTCGGTGGCCAACAGGCCGATGCCGGCGATGATGCCGGGGTGGGCAGGGACCAGCACGTTCGGCACCTCGAGCTCGGCGGCGATCTCGCAGGCGAACAGCGCACCGGCACCACCGGCCGCGACGAGGGTGAAGTCGCGCGGGTCGTAGCCGCGACGTACGGAGTTCTGCTCGATGGCCTGGGTCATGCCGAACTTCTGGATCTGCAGGGCGCCGAGGGCCGCCTCCTCCACGGACATGCCCAGCTTCTCGGCCAGTCCCTCCATGGCGGTGCGGGCACCGTCGAGGTCCATGTCCAGGCCGGAGCCGGCCAGCATGCGGTCCGGGCGCATCCGGCCGAGCAGCACCTGTGCGTCGGTCGACGTCGGTTCCGTCCCGCCGCGGCCATAGCAGACCGGTCCCGGGACCGCACCGGCCGACTGGGGACCGACGCGGAAGACGCCGCCGGCGTCGACGTAGGCGATGGACCCGCCGCCGGCACCGATGGTGTCGATGTCCACCATGGGCACCATGGCCTGGTGGTCGCCGATCTTGGTGTCCAGCAGGTGACGCATGCGCAGTTCACCCTGGTACGCGACGCCGATGTCTGCGGACGTTCCACCGATGTCCAGGGTGACCACGTTGTCGAAGCCGGACTGCTTGGCGGACCACATGCCACCGATCAGGCCACCGACCGGACCGGACATCATCAGCGTGACCGGTCGCTTGGCCGCCTCGCGGATGGGCACCATGCCGCCGGAGGACTGCATCAGCAGGATCTCCCGCTGGTAGCCCAGGGCGGTGACCTCATCGTGCAGGCGGTGCAGGTAGGCGGACACCCGGGGGCCGACGAAGGCGTTGAGGGCGGTGGTGGAGAACCGCTCGTACTCCCGGTACAGGGGCACGATGTCGCTCGACAGGGACAGGAACGCCTCGGGGAACTCCTCGTTGACGATCTCCCCGATACGCCGCTCGTGGACCGGATTCAGGTAGGAGTGCAGCAGGCACACCGCGATGGCCTGGACACCGGCCGCCTTGAGCTCGCGGACGCGCTCACGGACCTCGTCCTCGTCCAGGGGAACCAGCACCTCACCATGGGGCGCGGTGACGCGCTCCTTGACCGTGAGCCGGTGGCGGCGCTTGATCAGCGGCTTGGTCTGCCAGGGCAGGTCCTGCTGCAGGGAGAAGTTGTGCGGCTTCTTGTGGCGGGCGATGTGCAGGATGTCCCGGAAGCCCTCGGTCGTGATCATCCCGACCTCGGCACCGGTATGCGTCAGGGCGGTGTTCGTGGCCACCGTGGTCCCGTGCACCACCTGGTCGATCTCCGCGAGCGACACCCCGGCCTTCTCGCAGAGCAACGTGATGCCGGAGACGACCGCCTCGGACGGGTCGTGCGGGGTCGATGGAACCTTCTCGACGACAGCGATGCGCTGGTCGTCGTCCGAGAAATACAGGTCGGTGAAGGTACCGCCGACGTCTACTCCGATGCGCTTCATGATGGGTCCTTTCGAGAGGAGCTCGGGACTTCGTTGGGGGCGGAGGGTGGGTTCGAGAGGTGGAGTGGGTCTCCACCCCAGGCGGTGAGCGGACCTGACGGCCCGGGCCTGCCCTGAAGCATGCTGTGATCTGAATCACTCGCCGTTGCTTGGATAGCAATGTAGTTCCATCTAGAGCAACGTGCAATGGCTGAGTGCATCTCGCTTTCGGTGAGGTACGGACCGTGAGTCGTCCTGCGGTCGCGGGAGGAAGCTGACGGTGCGGGCTGATTGTTGTTGCAGTGACGACACCAAGATTTCTCTCGTAGCAACCGGCCCGCAAGACCTGGGGGATTAAGTCCGTGTTTCCGGTTCATGACGCGGAATGCCCGGGGGTGGCAGGGGGTCGAGGCGCGTGGCGTGACGGGGCCGGGGCGCGGAGGGTCTGGTCGGCTGAGCCCTCAGGGATCTTCGAGGCAAGAGATCTAAGTTGCTTTTTGAGCAACGATATTGATCAATCAGCAACGTCTCACGGTTGATCGTCCCGATGCCGGCTCTTCGCGACTCTCCTGGCCTCCAGGTGTCATCATGGTCATGCCCGTGAAGCGCGGGCAGTCGGACGTTGATGTCGAGTCCCTGCTGGGACGGGTCTTCGAGGCCGGCGCCGAGACGTACCGCCAGCGCGAATTCAGCCGCCGCGTCGGTCGCGGTGCCGGATCCGCCGGGTCCGTTCTGGGCCACGTCGGGACGCGATGGCATCGCCTAGCATGTTCACGGACAGGCGGCGGAGGCATGGTGCACTCGCCCGGGGAGGAAAGTCATGCCGGGAACCCAGTCACAGGGCGACAAGCCGCAGGGTGCGGCCGCGTCACTGTTGAATGGACTGGCGGTGTTGGAGGCCTTCTCCGCGACCCCGCGTCCGCTGCTCGGGGTCACGGAGATCTCCGAACTCGTCGGACTGCACAAGAGCACCGTGTCCCGGATGCTCGCCGGCCTGACGGAATCCGGTTATGTCCAGCGCGATGAGGACTCCGGGCGCTACCGTCTCGGCCTGGGGATGATCGGCCTGGCGGGTCCGCTGCTGGCCGAGCTCGACGTGCGCAGGGCGGCGGTGCCGCACCTGGAGGAGATGACCGAGGCCACTGACGAGACCGCCGCGATCGCCGTCTGGAACGGCACCAATGCGATCGTGGTCGAGCAGACGGCCAGTCCGCACCAGGTGAAGCACAGCGCCTCGATCGGCACGCGCTACAACAAGTTCGCCAGTTCGTCCGTCCGCGTGTTCCTGGCCGAACTGCCGCCGGAGGAGGTCGGCCGCCTGCTCTCGGGTGGCATCATCCAGCGGGACAGCTACCGGGGGCTCGACGACCCGGCCCATGAGCACCTGCGAACCGTCCGGGACCAGGGCTTCGCCGTCAATGACGGTGAGACCACCTTCGAGGAGTACGGCGTCTCCGCGCCCATCCGGGACTACCGAGGCCAGGCCGTCGGTTGCATCACCGCCAGTGCACCGCGGTCGCGGGTGCAGTTCAAGGCGAGCCAGCCCCTCCTGCGGGACGCCGTGCTGCGGGCCGCCGAGCGGGTCTCCGCGCGCCTGGGCAGCAGGTGACCGGCCCGTGACGGTGAGAGGCCGCCGCGTCGCAGGTCCCGGCCTGCGGCGCGGCGGCCTCGTCGGGTTCGAGCGGTCGGTGGTCAGGAGCCTGTTGCCACCGGGTCGTCATGGAAGCGACGCAGGGGACGCCCGGCGGTCTCCCTGATGAAGGCCGAGACCACGATGAGGGACACGGCGGCCACGATGGAGACGTAGATGGCGGGCGCGAGGGAGTTGCCGGTGGACGCCACCAGCCACGTGGCGAGGTAGGGGGCGGTGCCGCCGAACACGGCGTAGGTGATGTTGTAGCTCATCCCGGACGCCGTGTACCGCACGTCCGTGGAGAACATCTCCGAGATCAGCACGGAGGTCACCACGTTGGCCGTGACGGCGCCGGTCGCGATGAGCAACTGGCTGGCCACGGCACTGCCGAGGGTGCCCATCTCTGCCAGCATGTACGCCGGGATCGTCAGGACGACGAGCAGCGTTGCGGCCAGCTGCATGGTGCGCCGGCGTCCGAGCCGGTCCGAGACGCGGCCCATCACCGGGGACAGGGCCGTGGCGAAGAGGAGGGAGATGAGGCTGGAGAGCAGGGCGAGGTGCTGGGGCAGGCCGACCACCTGGGTCAGGAACGTGGCCATGTAGGTGGAGAAGATGTAGAAGGACAGGGCGGTCAGCATGACGAACCCGCCCAGCTTGAGCATCTGCGGCCACTGCGTGCGCATGACCTGACCGAGGGTCGGTGTCGGGCGGTGGGCCGATTCCTCCACCATGGCCTGGAACTCGGGGGACTCGTGAAGCTTGGAACGGATGTAGAAGGCGATCAGGCCCATCGGGATGGACAGCAGGAACAGGATCCTCCATCCCCAGTCGCCCATCGCGGAGGGCGGGAGCACGGTGCTGAGCAGTGCGCCCAGCCCCGCGGCGAGGGCGAACGACACGAAGGTGGCCGCGGACATGGCGCTGGAATAACGGTTCCGCTGGCGGTCCGGGCTGTGCTCGACCACGTAGATGGTGGCGCCGGCGTACTCTCCGCCGGCGGAGAGGCCCTGGACGCAGCGGGCCACCGCGAGCAGGACGGCGGCCCAGATGCCGATCGCCTCCTGGCCGGGGATGAGGCCGATGGCCGCCGTGGACCCGGACATCAACAGGACGGTCAGGACGAGGATCTTCTTGCGGCCCAGCCTGTCACCCAGCCGGCCGAAGATGATCCCGCCGAGGGGGCGTAGGGCGAAGGCCACGGCGAAGACCGCGAAGGTCTCCAGCAGACCGATCACCGGGTCGGTGGAGTTGAAGAAGGTCGCCGCGATGTGGGTGGCCATATAGCCGTAGATCGCGAAGTCGAACCACTCGACGACCGTGCCCGCGAAGGATGCGCTCACGACCTTGCGCAGGTGCGCGGGGCTGACCTTCTCGAGAGCGTCCGGGGGCCCGGCTGCGGAGTCGGTGGCGTGGGTGGGGGCGTTCGGGGCTCTCATGACGGGGTCCTTGTCTCTGGAGGTGGGTCCGGTCGCGCACCGTGCGCGGAGAGTGATCTGGATCACCAGGAGTTGCTAGGTGAGCAATCTAGTTACGAACATTGCAACGCGCAATGGATGGTCGAAGGCTAATCGCGGTCTGTGTCCGTCCTGTTTCACGGTGATGTCCAGCGAGAGGCGCTATTGCCGAGGGCGTGCAGGACGAGGTGAGCTGCGTGCCCGGGCCTGCGTTCTTGAAGCAGTCGGTCCAAGAAGAAACTGCCTTCCCGGACCTCTGGTGCTGGACCAATCCATGGGTTACAGTACCTACCACAGCAACCCAGTTGCTCGTCTAGCAACAACCATCCGTGAGACTGGAGAGAACCATGACCATCACGTCCAACGACATCGAAGCCCGTCTTGCAGCAGTGCTGGAGGAGGCGTTCGAGGCCGGCACGAGTATCTACAACGACCGCGGCTTCAAGCGCCGGATCGGCTACGGCAACCGTCCCGCCGTGATCCACATCGACCTGGCGAACGCCTGGACCCGCCCGGGCCACCCGTTCAGCTGCCCGGGCATGGAGGAGATCATCCCCAATGTCCAGCGGATCAACGAGGCCGCCCGCGCCAAGGGGGTCCCGGTCTTCTACACCACGAACGTGTACCGCAACCGCGACGCCACCTCCGGCACGAACGACATGGGCCTGTGGTACTCGAAGATCCCCGTGGAGACCCTGCCGGCCGATTCCTACTGGGCTCAGATCGACGACCGCATCGCACCCGCGGACGGCGAGGTCGTGATCGAGAAGAACCGCGCCTCGGCGTTCCCGGGGACGAACCTCGAGCTCTTCCTGACCTCCAACCGCATCGACACCCTGATCGTCACCGGTGCGACCGCCGCCGGGTGCGTGCGCCACACCGTCGAGGACGCGATCGCCAAGGGTTTCCGCCCGATCATCCCCCGGGAGACCATCGGCGACCGGGTCCCGGGCGTGGTGCAGTGGAACCTCTACGACATCGACAACAAGTTCGGAGACGTGGAGTCCACGGACTCGGTGGTGGAGTACCTGAACAAGCTTCCGCAGTTCGAGGACACGGTCCCGAAGACCCTCTCGGATCCCCAGCCCGAGGTCGAGGCCCCCGCGGACCCGGCCTGAGCCCCACCCGCCGTGGAAGTCCTGCGGCCCGGCGTTCCCGGGCCGCGCCGATGACAGTCCGGTACCCCTCAGTGGGTGCCGGACTGTCGCATGTGTCCGGGCAAGATGATGCCGGGCGCGAAGGTCCCCGGGTAGGAAGGTCCCTGGCTTCCGCTCACGGTGGCGGGCGCACCCGGTTGCACGGGGTGTCCTCCGGTGCAGGGCCGGCACCGCCTCCGGGTTGCGCGGAGTCGACCGGTGAGCGCGTCGTGCCGGTCGATGGTCCGGCGGGTGATGCCCCCGGGCGGGGAGCATGTCAGCTGACGGGGGCCCCGAGGCGCTGCGAGACACGCCGGGCTGCAGTGGTGCAGGCCCGGGTCAGCTGCGGCAGGGCGGATTCCGGGACCCGGTAGCGCGGGGCCGCCACCAGGATGGTGGCAACGACCTCGCCCCGGTGGTCGAACACGGGGGCCGCGACGCCGACCTCATCATCGGAGGTCTCGCCGTAGTTCACCGCGTACCCGTTGCGGCGGACGTCCGCGAGGCGCTCCAGGTACTGGTCCGGGGTGATGTGGCCGTCGAGCCGGATGGGGCAGTCGTCCAGGAGCTGGCGAACGTGGTCAGGGTCCATGTGGGCCAGGGGCACCTGGACGCTGGCGCTCAGGCCGGTGCTGTAGCGGCTTCCCATGGCCGAGGTGTGCTTGATCTTCTGGGGGCTGGGGACCTGCTCGACGGTCACGGCCGCGGAGCCGTCCCAGATGGCCAGCGCCACCGTCTCCTCGGTGACCTCCCGCAGGGTCTGCAGGTCCTCCATGGCGACCCGGCGGACGTCCAGGTTGGCGAGCAGGGGGCCGGCGACGGCGATCAG
>NZ_DAOMPX010000043.1:0-3419 GCF_035445025.1 Citricoccus sp.
CCTCCCGGCGGCCGCTGCCGCGCTGGCTGCGGGCCGGTCTCGGGGTGGGCGTCCTGGGCTCGTTCACCTCCCTCTCGGCCGTGGTCCTGGCCGCCGCCCTCGTCACGGGCCTCGGCCCGCAGGCCGCCCCGGGTGAACCGGTCGCCCTCGCCCTCGTGGCCCTCGGCGTCGTGGCGGCCCTCGCCGTCAGTGCCGCCCTCGGCACCGCCGCCGCCCTGGCGGGACTGCGCGCCGGGACGCCCGGGGGCACCCGGTGAGCGTGCTGCCGGACGCGGCCGGGGCCGGCGTCGTGCTCTGGCTCATGCTGGCCGGTGCGTGCGGCGCCGTGCTGCGCCTGGCCTGCGACCACTGGTTGCCCCGGGGCGGGATCCTGCTGGCGAACGTGGCGGGCTCGCTCGTGGCCGGCCTGGTGATCGGTCTCCAGCCCTCCGCGGACGCGACGACCCTGTGGGTGACCGGGTTCTGCGGCGCGCTCACGACCTTCTCGACCGTGTCCACCGCCACCGCCGACGACGTCCTCCGCGGCCGATGGGGCACCGCCGCCAGGACGTGGGCCCTGCACCTGGGCCTCGGCGCCCTGGCCGTGGTGCTGGGGCTGCTGAGCGGGTCTGCGCTGTCGGCCGCGTGAACGAGGGTGCGCGCGAGAAGTCCCCGGGTGCTTAAACACAGCGGACCCGGGACACCGCCGCAGCGATGTCCCGGGTCCGTCACGGGGAGTGGAGATGGCGGGAATTGAACCCGCGTCCGATGCAGTGTTGTCAGGGCTTCTCCGGGCGCAGTTTGCGCTGGGTGTTACTCGGCCCTGGCTGTCCCGCAAACAGGCAGCCAACCCGGGCCCAGCCGGATTAATGTCTCCACCACGACCCCCGGCGAGGGTGGCGGACAGTGGCTATCTAATCGACGCCAGGATCCGGGGCGATAGCATCCCCGGGCTGACGGACTCGTTCACTGATCAGGCAGCGAGAGCGAAGTCAGTGCGCTTAGATTCGGCACTTGTTGGTTTGCAGAGGGCGTTTCCGAGATAACTCTGCATCCTCGGCCCGCTTCCCCTGTCGCGACGTGCATCGTCGAAACCGATCATCCCCATGTTCTGTTGTCAATCAACCGGTGCCCTGCGGGGTTCCACTGATCCCCCACCTGGTCCGGACTGCCCAGTATAACCCATGGGCGTCCGCGGGTATTCCCGGCGGCGGTGACTCAGGCCGCGCGCCGGTTGCGGATCCGCATGGCGCGCTGGGCCTCGCGGTTGTCCTGCTTCTCCCGCAGCGCCTGGCGCTTGTCGTAGTCCTTCTTGCCCTGGGCCACGCCGATCTCCACCTTGACGCGGCCGTTGCGGAAGTAGAGCTGCAACGGCACGATGGTGTGTCCCGACTCCTGGATCTGGCGGGCGATCTTCGTCAGCTCCTGGCGGTGCAGCAGCAGCTTGCGCCGGCGGCGGGCGGCGTGGTTGGTCCAGGACCCGTTGAGGTACTCCGGGATGTAGACCTGCTCGAGGTAGAGCTCGTTGCCGTAGAACACGGCGAACCCGTCCACCAGCGAGGCGTGGCCCTCCCGCAACGACTTCACCTCGGTGCCCATCAGCGAGATCCCGGCCTCGTAGGTGTCCAGGATGAGGTAATTGTGGCGGGCCTTGCGGTTGGTCGCGATGACCTGCCTGCCGTCAGGACCGGCCTTCTTCGACCCGTCAGCTGATTTCTTGGCCATGGCTTCTCCTTCCGGCCCGGGGTGGTCACACGGACTTTCCAGTGTACTGCCGCCGTCAAGGGAACGGGCGCTGGCACCGGGGTCACCACCCGGCGCAATTCACCCGGGACCGGGAGACCGTGATCCTTGGCGTGGCCCGTGGAGGCGAGTACGTTCAAGCCATCATGTCCTCCAGCTGTGCACGGATAGGCGGGACAGCCATGAAAGCACAGAACCCCAAGTCCATCCTGCGGCGTATGCCGATCGACCTCATCGAGGAGGAAAGCAAGCACGCGGTGCTGTCCAAGAGCCTGGGCCTCTGGCAGTTGACCGCCCTCGGCGTCGGCGGCATCGTCGGCGTCGGCATCTTCACCCTGGCCGGACTGGTGGCGCACGGGGACGCGAACAATCCCCCCGTCGGCCCGGCCGTCCTCATCTCCTTCCTCATCGCCGGCCTGGCTTCCGCGGCCGCGGCGCTGTCCTACGCCGAGTTCGCGGGCATGATCCCCCGGGCCGGTTCGGCGTACACCTACGGCTTCGTGGCCCTGGGCGAGATCATTGGCTGGTTCATCGGCTGGGACCTGCTGCTGGAGTACATCGCGATCGTCGCCGTGGTGGCGATCGGCATCTCCGGTTACGCCGAGGCGTTCCTGCAGGGGTTCGGGCTGGAGCTGCCCGCGTGGATGGCCTCGACGCCCGACCAGGGCGAGGGCGGGATCATCAACCTCCCGGCCATCCTCATCTGCCTGCTGGTGACCTTCATCCTCAGCCGGGGCACGAAGACCTTCGGTCGGTTCGAGCTGATCGCCGTCGGCATCAAGATCCTGCTGATCCTGTTCATCATCGGCCTGGGCGTGTTCTACATCGACACCGCCAACTTCGACCCGTTCATGCCCTCCGGGTTCGGCCCCGTGCTGACGGGCGCGGCCACGGTCTTCTTCGCCGTCTTCGGCTATGACGCCATGAGCACGGCCGCCGAGGAGGCGCAGGACGGCACCAAGCACATGCCCAAGGCCATCATCCTGTCGCTGATCATCGCGATGGTCCTCTACGTGGCCGCCACGCTCGTGCTGACCGGGATGCAGAACTACCGGGACATCGACCCGGAGGCCGGTTTCGCCTCCGCCTTCTACTCGGTGGGCCTGCCCGTGGTCGCCTCGATCATCTCGATCTTCGCGGTGATCTCGATCCTGACCGTGATGGTGACGTTCCTGCTCGGCGTGACCCGGGTGTGGTTCTCCATGAGCCGCGACGGACTGCTTCCCCCGTGGTTCGCCCGGGTGGACCACCGCGGCACGCCACAGCGGGTGACCTGGATCGCCGGCATCGCCTCGGCCGTGCTGGCCGGGATCTTCCCGATCCGGGCCGTGGCGGACCTGACCAACATCGGGATCCTGTCCGCCTTCGTGGTCGTCTGCACGGCCGTGATCCTGTTCCGCTACACCCGCCCCGAGGCCTCCCGGACCTTCCGGCTGCCCTGGATGCCCGTGGTGCCCGCCTTCGGCGTGCTGGCCTCGCTCTTCCTCATCCTGCAGCTGCACTGGGAGACCTGGGTGCGTTTCGGCGTCTGGCTCGTCATCGGCCTGGTCATCTACTTCGCCTACGGCCGCCGGCACTCCGTGCTCAACGCCGACAGCCCCCACTACCGTCACGACCTGGCCTCCCGGTCCTGACCGGCCCGTTCGGGCGGTACGGGCCCGACCGGGCCGAGCGGGTCAGAGCAGGCCGAGCGGGTC
>NZ_DAOMPX010000043.1:3519-21561 GCF_035445025.1 Citricoccus sp.
GGCCGAGCGGGTCAGAGCAGGCCGAGCGGGTCGATGGCCTGGCCGTCGAGGATGGTCTCGAAGTGCAGGTGGCAGCCCGTGGAGTTGCCGGTGGATCCGGTGTACCCGATGACCTGCCCACGCCGCACCTGTTGCCCGGGTGAGACGGTCGACCGGGTCATGTGGTGGTACTTGGTGGCCAGCGCGCGGCCGTTGACCACGCCGTGGGAGATGACCACGCGATTGCCGGACGACCACACGGCCCAGTCGGCGTTCCAGACCTCCCCGGCGGCGGCGGCCTTGATCGGGACCCCGCAGCCCCCGCCGAAGTCGATGCCCGTGTGCACGTAGCCCCCGGCGCCACCGTAGTCGAACGTGCCGGCCGGCGTCGCGCGCCAGCCGAACCCGGAGGTGAGGTAGGTGCTGATCGGCATCTGCAGTCCCCACCCGGAGGAACCGGCCTGCTGCTCCGCCTGCCGGGCGCGCCTCTCGGCGGCCACGGCGGCCCGGTCCGCCCGGTCGGCCGCGTCCTGGGCCCGGCGCGCGGCGGCCCGGTCGGCCGCGGCGGCGGCCTGACGGGCCTTGCGGGCCGCTTCCTCGGCCGCCCGACGCTTGCGCTCGGCCTCTGCCACCGCCTCGCTGTGCTGGCGCTGCAGGTCGGACTGGCGACTGGACTGGGCGGTCAGCGCCCGCTGGCGCTGGGCGATCTGCCGGTTGACCTGGTCCTGGGCCGCCCGGTTGGCGTCGATCTGGGCCTGGATCTTCGGTCGCTGGGCCTTGAGCTCATCGGTCAGCCTCGAGGTGTCCGTCACCATGCCGTCCAGTGCGCGCTTGGCGCGGGAGGCCTCGTCGCGGGCCTGCTTCTCGCGGTCCAGGGCCTTCTCGGCCTCGGCGCGCAGGTCACGGATCTCGGCCTCGACGGCAGCCAGCCGGACCTCGGCGTTCACGTCCGTGGCGCGGGTCTGGGAGACGGAGGAGATCCTGTTGTTCTGGATCCGCATGGCCTGGTCGGCCAAGCCCACGGCGTCCGGCAGGGACGAGTCACTCAGGCCGAGCATGAACGCCAGGTCCGAGGAGACGCCGCCCTGCTTGTAGGCCTGGTTGGCGATCTGGCCGATCTCCTGCCGGGCGGTGTCCAGTTCCCTCTCGCTCGCCCTGACCTCGGCGAGGAGCTCGGCCCGGCTGGACTCGGCCCGGTGGACCCGCTCCTGCAGGGACTGGACCTCGGCCGTGGCCGCCGAGACCCGGCTCTCCGCCGCGGAGAGGGCCTCCTGGGCCCCGGGCAACCGGTCCTGGAGCCGGTTGAGTTCGCGGATCTTGTCCGCGATCTCCGAGTCCAGGCCCTCCAGCGAGGCGTCGAGGTCACCCCTCCGGCCCTGGAGCGACGACTGCTGCCCGCCGAGGTCACCCAGCTCCTCGTTGATCCGGGACTTCTCGCGCTCGGCCTGGTCGATCTGCCGCTGCAGGTCGTCGATGCCGCCCTGGGCCAGGGCGGCGCCGCCCATGGACAGGGTCAGGACGGTGACGAGCCCTGCGCCCAGGATGGCGCGGGACAGCCGGCCTCGCTTCATGGTGTTCCTCCGGTGGTGCGGTCGCGATGTGGACACAGTGGTGTCCGTGCAGGTCAGACGGGGGTCACACCTTAAGGTAGCGCCTCAGGGTGAGCAGGGATGACGCGGCGGCCAGGACGACCGCGACGGCGAGCAGGAGGGGCACCAGCATCAGGGCGTCCCCCCCGGCGATGAATCCGGTGCCGGGATACTGCCGGGTCAGCCAGTCCCCGATGAAGAACTCGGCGATGGCCCACGAGGTTCCGCTGGCCAGCACGGCCCCGAGCAGGGCGGCGATCACGCCCTCGAGCAGGAACGGGAGCTGGATCATGGTCTTCGAGGCGCCCACCAGGCGCATGATGCCCGTCTCCCGCCGCCGGGAGAAGGCGGAGAGGCGGATGGTCGTGGCGATGAGCAGCACGGCGCAGACGAGCATCACCCCGGCCACCGACACCGCGATCACCGACGCCATGTTCATCAGGGAGAAGATCTGTTCCAGCAGTTGCCGCTGGTCCGAGACCAGTTCGACGCCGGGCATCGAGGAGAACAGCTCGTTGACGACCTCGTACTGTTCCGGGTCCACGAGCGCCACCCGGAAGGACTCGGGCAACTGCTCGGCGGTCACGGTCCCGGCCATCGCGGAGTTCTTGAACTGCTCCTGGAAGATCTGCAGGGCCTGGTCCTGGGACTCGTACTCGTAGCTCTTGACGTACGGTGCGGCCGTGGGCGACTCCAGCAGGTGCCGGACCGCCTCGCGCTGGCCGTCGGTCACGGGACCGGTGGCGCAGGAGGCCGTGGTCGAGGTCCCGGTGCACAGGAAGATGGCCACCTCCACCCGGTCGTACCAGTAGCCCTTCATCTGGTTGATCTGCAGCTGCAGCAGGCCCGCGGCCCCCACGAAGGTCAGGGAGATGAAGGTCACCAGGACCACCGAGACCACCATGGACAGGTTGCGGCGGATGCCGGAGAGGGTCTCCCCGAGGATGAACGCGAACCTCATCGGCGGCCCTCCTCCGTCCCGGTCCGCGCCGTGCCGGTCCGTGCCGTGCCGGCCTGTACCGGCCCGGGAGGCACTGCGCGTATCCCTGCGTCCGTGTCCGTGTCCGTGTCTGCGCTCGCGCCTGTGCCGGTGTCCGTGCTCGTCTGGACGGTCTCCCCCGCTGTCGCCGCCCAGTCGTCCGCCGGCGGCACCGGCGCGGTGCGGTACTGGCCGGCCTGTTCGTCCCGGACGATCCGCCCCTCGCGCAGTTCCACCACGCGCCGGCGCATCTGGTTGACGATGTCGTGGTCGTGGGTGGCCATCACCACGGTGGTGCCGTTCTCGTTGATCTGGTCCAGCACGGCCATGATCCCCAGGGAGGTCTCCGGGTCCAGGTTGCCGGTGGGCTCGTCCGCCAGCAGGATGTCCGGTCGGTTGACGATGGCGCGGGCGATGGCCACCCGCTGCTGCTCCCCGCCGGAGAGCTCGTGCGGCAGGCGCCGCTCCTTGCCGTCCAGGCCCACGGTGCGCAGGACCTGCGGAACGGTCTGGCGGATCTGCCCGCGCCCCTTGCCGAGCACCTGCATGGCGAAGGCGACGTTGGCGAAGACGGTCTTGTTGGGCAGCAGGCGGAAGTCCTGGAAGACCACGCCGATGCTGCGGCGCAGGCGGGGCACCCGCCAGCCCGGCAGCCTGGCCACGTTGCGGCCGGCCACGTAGACCGCTCCGGCGCTGGCCCGCTCCTCCCGGAGCATCAGGCGGATGAACGTCGACTTTCCGGAGCCGGAGGCACCCACGAGGAACACGAACTGACCGCGCTCGAACTCCACCGTCACGTCCTGCAGCGCCGGACGGGAACGGCGGTCGTAGACCTTGGTGACCTGCTCGAACCGGATCATCTTCCACACTCGCCCACGGACAGGATGCCCTGCGGCACCCGGGGCTGGGTCGGGAGAAGGCTCGGTGCCGGCCCCGTCCACGATAGTCACGGGAAGGTAACACTCGTGGGATCTCGCGTCCGGAATCAGGCGTGTCATCCCGGACCACCGTCGGCGATGATCAGCATCGACCCCGGTCAGCCGGGCGTTGGGGTCAGGAGGGTGCGCCGAGCCCCGCGGTGATGATCTCGGCCACGGTCCGGGCGCCCCCGGGAGCCATCACGATCGAGTAATGGTTGGTCCCGGGCACTTCCGTGACCGTCAGGTGCCGTGCCAGGGCAGGGACCCGGCCCCGCCAGGACGCGATGTAGTCCTCGCTGAACAGTCCGGGTTCCTCGTTGAACAGGCCCCTGCGGCTCCAGAGCAGGTGTGCCGGGACGGCGAGCTCGTCGATCGCCCGCAGGAGGGAACCGCCCCCCTGCAGCTCGGTGGTGTCCTGGGCCATGGCCTCGTAACGGGTGGCCGGGCGCAGCGCGGCCCCGTCCGGTTCCAGGTCATAGGTGATGTAGTCCTCCATCAGCGCCGCCGTGCTGCTGCCCGGGGTCCAGGCGTCGAGGAACGCCGGGTGCAGCAGCCAGAACCGGCGGTAGTCCTCCACCGAGCCGAAGCGCATCGCGAGCCGTTCGGCCACCGGGCCCAGCACGGCCTGGACCACCTGCTGTGGATCGAGGCCGGCGGGGACCCTCAGGGGGATGCCGCCGTCCACCAGGACCACGGAACGCACCCGGTGCGGGTGCCGGTGCGCGAGCACCAGGGTGACGAAGGCGCCCATGGAGTGCCCGACGACGACGACCGGGCCGGTGGCCGTCTCGCCCAGGACGGCGGCCAGGTCATCGGCGTGGGCCGGCATCCCGTACGGCCCCGGCAGGGCACTGGACCGGCCCCGGCCGCGCAGGTCGGGGGCGATGATCCGGACCCCGGGCAGCGCCTGGGCAAGCAGGCCGAAACTGCGATGGGAGGCCGAGACCCCGTGGACGGCCAGGATCGTCGGGGCTGCCGGGTCGCGCGGACCCCACAGGCCCACCGTCATCCGCCCACCGGTCACGGCGACCGTGGTCTGGCGGTAGTCCGGACCGAGGTCCGTGTGGCGGTGGTTCCGCGCCACCGGAGAGGACGCGTCAGCGGCCAGTGATGTCTCGGACATGGTCCGTTCCTTCCCGGTCCATCGCCCCGGGCGCCAGCGCCCGCTCGATGAACTCCATCATGGTGTCGAAGACGTGGTCGGGGACGTCCCCCGTGCCCTCACGCGTGGCGCCGTCCTGGTCCTGGGGCCAGAGCACCCAGCGCATGCCGATGATCTCGCCGATGCCCATCAGGGCCCAGGCGACCACCTCCGGGTCCATGCGGTGCACCTCACCGGACCGCTGGCCCTGCTCGATGCCCTGGGCGTAGCCGTCCACGATGCGGGAGTAGTGCAACCGCAGCGCGTCCGGTGAGGCGAACTCGGCCTGCCGGATGATCCGGTACAGCGCCGGGTGCTCGGCGGTGAAGCGGAAGAACGCCCGGAAGCCCGCGCGTTCGGAGGCGATGCGTCCGGCGTCGGCCTCCGCCAGGGCGGCATCGGTCATGGCACGCCGCACCCGCCGGTTGAGGTCCATCACGACCTCGTTGAAGATCTCCTGCTTGCCCTCGAAGTAGAGGTAGAAGGTCCCCAGGCCGCAGCCCGCCTCCTCGGTGATCTTCACGATCGAGGCCGCCGGGTAGCCCAGCTCCGCGAAGACCTTCTCGGCGGCGTCCAGCAGTCTCCTGCGGGTACGCAGCCCCCGTGCGGTGAGCACGGTGCCCTTGGTGGTGGTGGGCACCTCCTCGCCGCCGGGCGTGTCCGTGTCCGGATGCAGCGGTTCAATGGCCATGGTGAGTCCTTTCCCGGGCCGGGGGCCGCAGTCGGCCCCGGGCGATCTTCTCCAGGCCCGTCCGGGGCAGGTCCGGGACGAAGGTGTAGTGGGTGGGCTGCTTGTACCCGGCCAGCAGCCGTGCGCAGTGCTCGCGCAGTTCAGTCTCGTCCACGGGCACTCCGGAGCGGCGGACCACGAACGCGTGCCCGGTCTCCCCCCAGCGCTCGTGCGGCGTCCCGACGACGGCGGCGGCGGCCACGGCCGGATGCGCGGTGAGGACCTGTTCCACCTCGGCGGGGACCACGTTCTCCCCGCCCGAGACGAAGATGTCCTTGAGACGGTCCACGATGCGGAAGTACCCCTCCGCGTCGCGCTCCACCAGGTCGCCGGTGTGCAGCCAGCCGCCGCTCAGGGCCCGGGCGGTGGCCTCCGGATCACGGAAGTAACCGGCGAAGACGCTGGGGCCGCCCACCAGCAGTTCCCCGGTGGCGGGGCCCTCCAGCAGCCGGCCGGTGACCGGGTCCGCGACGGCGACCTCGACGTGGGGGTAGGGCCGTCCCATCCAGCCCACCTTCTCGCGCGCGTCCTCGGCCGGCAGGGAGAGCACGTTGGGACCCGCCTCGGTCAGTCCGTAGCCCTGGACCAGCGGCACGTCGCGGGCGTGCCAGGCCCGCATCAACGCCGGCGGCATGGACGCCCCGCCGACCACGGCCAGCCGGAGGCTGGACAGGTCCGTGGTGGCGAACCGCGGGTGCTCGGCGAGCATGAGGTACTGCGCGGGGACCGCCATCAGCGTGGTGATCGAGCGGTCCTCGATCAGGGAGAGGACCCGTCCGGCGTCGAAGGTCCGTTCCATGACCACCGTGGCGCCGGACCACCACGCCAGCAGGGGCTGGATGTTCCAGCCCCCGGTGTGGAATTGGGGCAGGACGGCCAGCACCACGTCGGAGGAGGTGATCTCGAGGGTGCGGGACAGGGCCAGGTTGTTCCAGAAGCAGTTGGCGTGGGTCAGCACTACCGCCTTCGAGGCTCCCTCGGTCCCGGACGTGAAGGGCATCAGCACCGGGTCGTCGTCCTGCACGGGGCTACCGGGCGCCCGTTCCTCCGCCCGGTAGCCCCGGCCCGTCCCTCGCCGGTGCGGGGCCGGAACCTCCTCCTCGATACCGGACCGCCCCGGGCGCACGCGGGACGGGGGCATCGGCAGCAGGGCGCAGGCCTCGGCGGCCAGCGACCCGAAGTCCTCCTCCACCACGAGCAGGGCGGGATCCGCGGTCTCCAGCTGGACGGCCACCTCGGCGGGCCGCAGGCGCCAGGACAGCGGGGTGAGGACCAGGCCGGACTTGGCGCAGGCGAAGAACAGCACCACGTGGTCCGAGCTGTTGCCGGAGAGGGTGGCGACGCGCTCCCCCGGCCGGTAACCGGCGGCGACGAGTCTGCCCGCCAGTCGGGTCGCGCGGTCCTCGAGCTCCCGGTAGGTCAGGGCCACCCCGGCGTCGAGGATGGCGGTGCGGCCGGGAGTGGCGACGGCGCGGTCGGTGGTCCACCGGCCCAGGGTGTGCAGCGCCGCGTTCATTCGGCCTGCTCCAGGACCGTGACGGGGTCCTTGCCCGGCCGGCCCCGTCCGGAGCGGGCCGAGAGCCGCCGGACGAAACCCGCCAGGCCACCCGGCATGAACAGCACCACCAGGACGAACAGCGTGCCCAGCAGGAACAGCGGTTCGGACAGCGGCACCCTCAGCAGGGCCGGCATCGACTGGATGGCCTCGGACTGGGCGAGCACCGTGAGCCGCTGGTCGAGCAGCGTGTACAGCACGCCGCCCACCACGGCTCCCCACCGGGACCCGACGCCGCCGAGGACCACCATGACGAGCAGCGTGATGGTGAAGTCCGCCGAGACGGTCCTCGGGACGGCACCGGACTGCAGCAACAGGTGCACCATGCCGACGCAGCCGGCCAGGGTGCCGCCCACCACGAAGATCAGCAGCTTGGCCAGGTAGGGCTTCAGTCCCAGCACCCTGACGCGGTTCTCGTTCTCGCGCACGGCCTCGGCGAGGTGGCCGGCCCGCGAGTTCTGGATCCAGCTGACGATGGCGAAGACGATGATCAGCACGGCCAGCGCGAGCCAGTACAGGTTCCGGGTGTTGGACACCCCTACCAGGAAGGCGGGGACCTGCTCCGTGTTCAGGCTCAGCCCCTCCTCGCCCCCGGTGGCACCGTCCGGGTTGCGCCGCACCAGCACCGAGCCGGCCTGGGCGAACGCCAGGGTGACCATGGCGAACGGGATGCCGCTGACCCGCAGGGCCACCGCACCGGTGACGTTGGCCAGGATGACCACGACGAGCAGCGTGAGGAGCATCGCCGGGATCAGTCCCATGCCGGTGCGTTCGAGCAGGATGCCCAGGACGTAGGCGCCGGCTCCGACGTACAGGGCGTGCCCGAAGGACAGCAGTCCGGCCACGCCGATCAGCAGGTGGTACGTCAGGGCCGCCGCGCCCATCAGCAGGCACAGCGCCATCAGCTGCAGGGCACCCGGCTGGTAGGTGGCGGTGGGGAGGATGCCGGGGAGCTGGATGTTCAGCAGCGGCAGCAGGGCCAGGGCCACGACCCCGGCGACGGCGGCGACGCCGCCGATGATCCGACGGCGGGCCGGGGACCGGCCGGGGCCGGAGGGGCCCGGTGTCGTGGGCGGGGTGAGGGAGGCCTTGAGCCGGTCCGTGGCGGAGGACCCCTCCCGGCCCCCGCGGCCGCCGTGCTGGTCCTTGAGTTCTTCCGTGGAGGCGCTCATGCGGTGGCCACCTTTCGTCCCATGAGTCCGGAGGGCCTGGTCAGCAGTACGACGGCCAGCAGGATGACGACCACGAAGTCGCCGATGCTCCAGAAGTAGTTGGCGAACTGTTGCAGCACCCCGACGAGCACGGAGGCGACCGCCGCACCGGCCAGGGAGCCGAGGCCACCGATGACGGTGACGATGAAGGCGAAGATCAGCAGCGATCCGCCCAGCAGGGGCGAGACGTAGCCGAAGTAGTGGCTGGCCAGGACACCGCCGATCCCGGCCGCGGCGCCGCCGATGGTGAAGACCAGGGTGAACGCCCGTCGGACGTCGATGCCCAGGGCCGTGACCATGGAGCGGTTCTCCACGCCGGCGCGGATGATCATGCCGTAACGGGTCCTCTTCAGGAACAGCACCATGCCGGCCAGCACCAGCCCGGCGATGAGGATGGTGATGAACAGGTGGTTGGGGACCTGGGCCCCCAGGATGTTGGTGGTCATGCCCATCCAGGTGGGGCCCTGGATGAAGACGGGGTCGGTGCCCCAGATGCCCTCGAACAGCGCGATGGCCGCGAGGTTGAGTCCGACCGTGACCAGGACCTGTTCGATGTGCCGTTCGTACAGCGGGCGGATGAGGACGAACTCCGTCAGCGCGGCCAGCAGTGCGCCGACGAGGCAGCCGACCAGCAGGGACAGCGCGAAGCCGCCCCAGGAGTCGGCCCCCATGACCCGCGCCGTCTCCCAGCCGATGAGGGCGCCGAGGGTGAGGAACGCGCCGTGAGCGAAGTTCAGCACGCCCATCAGGCCGTAGATCAGGGACAGTCCGGAGGCCACCAGGAAGTAGACGGCGCCGAGGCCGATCCCGGTGACCAGCAGGAGGAGGATGGTGTCCATGGGTCAGGCTCCTTCGTGAGCTGGCCCCGTGCCCACGCCGAGGTGGCGGGTGACGAGGGTGTCGTCCTCGAGGAACGACGTGGCGGAGTCCGTGGTGTGGACCACGTGGCCGTCCGAGAGCACGATGGCCCCGGCGGCGAGCTGGCGGACGACCGCCAGGTTCTGCTCGACGAGCAGGATCGGCACCGTCTTGGCGGCCTCCTCGAGCGCGTCGGCGACCTCGCCGACGATCTTGGGGGCCAGGCCCTTGGTGGGCTCGTCCACGAGCAGCACGCGGTTCTCGTTCATCAGCGCCCGGGCCAGGGAGACCATCTGCTGCTGTCCCCCGGACAGGGAGCCGGCGGCCTGCTGCGCTCGCTTGACCAGGTCCGGGAACAGGGACTCCACGAGCTCCCGCCGGGGATGGTCGTCCCGTTCCGACAGGCGCAGGTTCTCGGCCACGCTCAGTCCGGCGAAGACCTCCCGGTCCTCCGGGACGTAGCCGACCCCGCGCTGGACGATCCGGTGGGTGGGCAGGGCCTGGATGGGCTGGCCCTGGAGTTCCACCGTTCCGGCGTCCCGGTGGATCAGGCCGAGGATGGCCTTGATGGTCGAGGTCTTGCCGACGCCGTTGCGCCCGAGCAGGGCGGTGATGCCGGTGGCCGGAACGGAGAAGGTGACGTCCTCCACGACCTGCTGGCCGCCGATGGAGGCCTTCAGGTTCCTGACGGACAGGACGGGGGCGGGGTGGGTGCCGCCCGCCGGCACGGGAGCCGGGGTGCGCTGCACTGTGGTGCTCATGGCTCAGGCCACCTGTCCCATCTCGCCGAGGTAGGCCGCCTGGACCTCCGCGTTGGCCATGATCTGCTCCGGCTGGTCCACGGCCAGCAGCGAGCCCTGGTGCATCACCGCCACCCGGTCCACGAGGCCGAGCACGACCTCCATGTGGTGTTCGACCATCATCAGGGTGCGGCCGGACTCCCGGTGGATGCCGCGGATGATCTCCATGAGTCCCGGCACGTCCCCCGACCCGACGCCGGCCATGGGCTCGTCCAGCAGGATGAGCTCGGGGTCGGTGGCGAGCAGCATGGCGATCTCCACCTTGCGCTTGTCCCCGTGGGAGAGCCCCCCGGCCGCGGCGTCCGTCCGGTGCTGCAGGCCGACCCGTTCCAGGCAATCGGTGGCCCGGGTGGTGGCCGCGTCCCCCCGGCGCGGGAAGTGCAGCAGGGACAGCGAGCCGCCCTGCTGGGCCTGGGCGGCCAGGCGGACGTTCTCCAGCACGGACAGGCCCGGGAACAGCGAGGACGTCTGGAACGTGCGCCCCAGTCCGGCCTTCGCCCGCCGGTCGACCGGCAGGTGCGTGATGTCCCTGCCGTTCATGGTGATGCTTCCCTCGGTGGGTCGCATCAGGCCGGACACCAGGTTGAACAGGGTGGTCTTGCCGGCCCCGTTGGGGCCGATCACCCCGACCATCTCCCCGGGCGCGACCTCCAGGTCGATGTCCTGGAGGATGCGCGCTCCGCCGATGTGCAGGCCGATGCCCTGGAATCTCAGGGCAGGGGTCTGGGTGGTCATGATGGTCCTTTCGGGCAGGATCTGCGGGAGAGGGTCGGGGTGTTCAGGTCACTTCGCGGCGGTCGGCGGGGCGGCATCGGCCGCCCCGACGGTCTCGACCAGCTCCGGAGTCCACTCCGAGCCCTTCTGGACGAGCTTGGCCTGGTACATGTCCTGGACCAGGGCGTGGTCGTCCGCCCGCACCGTGGTGGTGCCCTTCGGCCCCCCGAACTCCCAGCCCTCGAGCGCGGTCACCATCGAGTCGACGTCGGTGCCGCCGCCCTCCTCGATCGCCTGGACGATCATCTGCCCGGCCACGAAGCCGTCCGGGGTGAACAGGTCCGGTTCGGCGCCCTGCTCCTCGACGTGCTCCATCATGAAGTCCTCGACCTCGTTCTGACCGGCGCCCGGGAAGTAGTGCGAGAGGAAGGAGATCTTCTCGCCGGCCGCCCCGTAGGCGCCGTAGGTCGCCTTGTTGGCCAGGCCGGTGACGATCGGGGCGGCCTCGAAGGCGCCCTGCTGCTCGAGGGCCTGCCACATGGAACCGGCGTTGGCACCGGCCCAGGCCACGAACACCAGGTCCGGCTTGGCGTCCACGATCTGTCGGGCGAACGGGGTGAACTCGGTGACGTCCTCGGGGACCAGGATGTCCGAGACCTCGGCGCCCTCGGCGCCCAGGACGCCCTCGACGGCGGCGACGTTGCCCTGGCCGAAGGCGTTGTCCTGGCCGAAGACGAGGACCTTGGAACCCTTCAGGTCGTCCACGAACTGACCGGCCGTGGCCACGTCCTGGATGGACTGGCGGCCGGAGCGGAAGGTGTAGTCGTTGATGCCGGTCACGGCGTCCGTGGCGGCCGGGCCGGAGATGTAGAGGATCTGGTTCTGCTCGGCCTGCTCGGCGAGCTTGAGGGCGATGCCCGAGACGGTGGTGCCGGCCAGGATCTTGTACTCCTTGCCGATCAGCTCCTTGGCGATGGAGACCCCCTTGTCCGGATCGCCGCCGTCGTCGTGGTAGGTCAGGTTGATCTTCGTCTCGCCGACCGTGCCGGTGCCGTCCGTGGCGTAGTCGATGCCGGCCTGCAGACCGGCGTAGTACTCCTCGCCGTAGGCTGCCAGCGGGCCGGTCTTGGAGTAGACGATGCCGACGTCCACGCTCTCGGGCGCCTCGGCGGCGCCGTCCTCCGATCCGGCGCCGGTCTGGGCCGTCGGGGCGCAGGCGGTGAGGGTCAGTCCGGCGGCGAGGATGCCGGCGGCCATGATCTTGGTGGGGTTCTTCACGAGTGGGCCTTTCCATGAGGACCAGGGGTGCGGTGGTTCGATGGTCGGGAGGCTGCTCCCGCGCGGGGGTGATCGCCCGGTCGCGACAGGGTCTCGAGGGCTCAACATGAAAGACGATTCAGGTTGTGCTCAGAGTATGTGTGAGGGATCACACCGGCGTCAAGGACATGGGAAAACTTTCCTGAATCAGGTCTCAGGTCGTCTCAATGCACCCCCGCCCCGACCGGGTGCCGGGTCCCGGACACGCAGAAGCCCGGCCACCCCTCGAGGGGTGGCCGGGCTCGCGGTGCCGGCGCGCCGCCGTCGGGACCGGATCCGGACCCGACGGCGGCGCGGTGCTCAGTGCAGTTCGGCGCCGGTGGACTGCCGGACCTGGTCCTCGCTGACGCCGGGGGCGGTCTCCACGAGCACCAGGCGGGGGAACTCGCCGGTCTTGTCCACGTCGATCACCGCCAGGTCGGTGATGATGCGGTCGACCACGCCCTTGCCGGTGAGCGGCAGGTCGCACTCGGCGAGGATCTTCGGGGTGCCGTCCTTGGCCGTGTGGTCCATCAGCACGATGACCGTGCCCGCGCCGTGGACCAGGTCCATGGCCCCGCCCATGCCCTTGACCATCTTGCCCGGCACCATCCAGTTGGCCAGGTCGCCGTTCTGGGCCACCTGCATCCCGCCGAGGACGGCCACGTCGATCTTGCCGCCGCGGATCATCCCGAACGAGGTGGCGGAGTCGAAGAACGAGGCCCCCGGGTTCACGGTGACGGTCTCCTTGCCGGCGTTGATCAGGTCCGGGTCCACCTGGTCCTCCGCGGGGTAGGGCCCCACGCCGAGGATCCCGTTCTCGGACTGGAGGACGACGGTGCGGCCGTCCGGGATGTGGTTGGGGATCAGGGTCGGCATGCCGATGCCCAGGTTCACGTAGGCCCCGTCCGGCAGTTCCTGGGCGGCCCGGGCGGCCATCTGGTCACGGGTCCAGCCCTGCAGCCGGGTCTGGGTGCTCTGTTCGGTGCTCATCAGGCGTCCTTGTCCGTCGTGGAGGCGGTCCGCACGGTCCGCTTCTCGATTCGCTTCTCGATGTCCTGGCCGACCTCCACGACCCGGTGCACGTACACCCCGGGCAGGTGGACCTGGTCGGGGTCGATCTCCCCGGGCTCGACCAGGCGCTCGACCTGGGCGATGCAGACCTTGCCGGACATCGCCGCCGGTGGGGCGAACTGCCGCGTGGCCTTGTTGAACACGAGGTTGCCGTGCCGGTCGCCGACGGCGGCGTGGACCAGCGCGTAGTCGGTGACGATCGACTCCTCGAGGGCGTACTGCTTCTCCCCCGTGCCGCCCAGGTCGAAGGTCCGGATGTCCTTGGGATCGGAGGACTTCGCCACGGTGCCGTCGGGGTTGTACTTCATCGGCAGGCCGCCCTCGGCGACCTGGGTGCCGACCCCGGAACGGGTGAAGAAGGCGGGGATCCCCGCTCCCCCGGCCCGCAGCTTCTCCGCCAGGGTCCCCTGCGGCACCAGCTCGACCTCCAGCTCGCCCTCCAGGTACTGGCGGGCGAACTCCTTGTTCTCCCCCACGTAGGAGGAGGTCATCTTGGAGATCCGGCCGGCGCCGAGCAGGATGCCCAGGCCCCAGCCGTCCACGCCGCAGTTGTTCGACACGATCGACAGGTCGCCGGCACCCTGCTCCAGCAGGGCCTCGATCAGCTGGATCGGGTTGCCGGACAGGCCGAAGCCGCCCACGGCGAGCGACGCGCCGTCCGGGATGTCGGCGACGGCCTCGGCAGCCGAGGCCACAGTCTTGTCCAGGGTCATGGTGCAGTTCTCCTTCTGAAGGGGGAGCTCCGTTGCTCCGGTGCCGGTGATTGCGGTTCTCAGCCGTCGGGTGGCAGAGCCGTCAGTGGGCGGTCCAGCCGCCGTCCATGGTGTACGACCCGCCGGTGACCATGCCGGCGGCATCGGAGGCCAGCCAGGTCGCCAGGGACCCGACCTCCTCCGGCTGGGTGAGCCGCTTGATGGCCGAGTCGGTGAGCATGATCTTCTCGACCACCTCGTCCTCGCCGATGCCGTGGGTGCGGGCCTGGTCCGCGATCTGCTTCTCCACCAGGGCGGTGCGGACATAACCGGGGTTGATGCAGTTGGAGGTGACCCCGTGCGGGCCTCCCTCCAGGGCCGTGACCTTGGACAGGCCCTCGAGGCCGTGCTTGGCGGCCACGTAGGCGCTCTTGAACGGCGAGGCCCGCAGCCCGTGGGCGGAGGAGATGTTGATGATCCGGCCCCAGCCGCGCTCGTACATGCCGGGCAGGACCGCGCGGATCAGCAGGAACGGCGACTCGAGCATCAGCCGGTGCATGAACCGCCAGTTCTCCGGGTCGAATTCGTGGATCGGGGACACCCGCTGGATGCCGGCGTTGTTGACGAGGATGTCCGTGTCCAGGTCCAGCCCGTCGAGGGCGGCGGTGTCGGACAGGTCCGAGACCCACGCCTCACCGCCCACCTCGGCGGCGAGGGCCTCGGCGGCCTCCGCGTTCATGTCGGCGACGGTCACGGTGGCGCCGGCTGCGGCGAAGGCACGCACGCACGCCTCACCGATGCCCGACGCCCCGCCGGTGACCACGGCGCGCCGGCCGGCCAGCGCGCCGTCGGCGATCACGCTCCCGGCCCTGCTCGGTTCCGGTGCTGTGTTCTGTTCGGTCATGGTCGGGCTGCCTTCCTGCGGACGGTGTTCAGGGGTGTTCACGGGTGGTCGGACGGGATCAGCGGCTCAGCAGCAGGGCCTCGCCCTGGCCACCGCCACCGCAGAGGGCGACGCCGGCCCGGCCGGTCCCCCGGCGGGAGAGTTCCAGTGCCGCGGTGAGCGCCAGCCGGGCACCGGAGGCGCCGATGGGGTGCCCGAGGGCGATGGCCCCGCCGTGGATGTTGGTCTTCTCCAGCGGGTAGCCGAGCTTGTCCAGCGAGTGCACGATGATCGAGCCGAAGGCCTCGTTGACCTCGAGGAAGTCGAGGTCATCCGTCGTCCACCCGGCCTTGGCCAGCGCCGCGGAGACGGCATTGGCGGGCTTGTCGTGCAGGGAGGAGTCCTCGGGTCCGGCCACCTGACCGGGGGCGCCGATGGTCGCCAGGATCTGCAGGCCCTTCTCCTCGGCGTAGGCGCGGGAGGTGACCACCACCGCGGCGGCGCCGTCGGAGATCGGCGAGGAGTTGCCAGCCGTGATGGTGCCGTCCTTGGCGAACGCCGGCTTCAGGGCGCCCAGGGACTCCACGGTGGTCTCCGCACGGACCCCCTCGTCCTGTGAGACGACGAGCGGATCACCCTTGCGCTGCGGGATCTCGATCGGGGCGATCTCCGCGTCGAAGACCCCTTCGGCCTGGGCGCGGGCGGCCCGCTGGTGCGAGGCCGCGGCGGCCTCGTCCTGCGGGGCCCGGCCGATCGTCCGCTCGGCGTTGCCCGCCTCGGTGAGCTCGCCCATCGCCTCATGGCTCAGGGCGTCGGTGAGGCCGTCGTGCGCCACGGAGTCCTGGACCGTCGTCGGACCGTACTTGTACCCCTTGCGGCCGCCCATCAGCAGGTGCGGTGCGTTGGTCATGGACTCCTGGCCACCGGCCACCACGACGCTCGCCTCGCCCAGCCGGATGAGCCTGGAGGCGTCGATCACGGCGGTGAGCCCGGACAGGCAGACCTTGTTGATGGTGGTTGCGGGGACCTCCCAGCCGATCCCGGCAGCCAGCGAGGACTGCCGGGCCGGGTTCTGGCCCTGGCCGGCCTGGATCACCTGTCCCATGATGACGCTGTCCACGTCCGCCGCCGCGACCCCCGAACGCTCCAGGGCGTGACGGATGGCGTGGGCGCCGAGGTCCACGGCGGACAGCGAGGCCTGCTGCGACAGCAGCCGGGTGAAGGGGGTGCGGGCCCCTCCGACGATCACGGCGTCCTGGGGTGAGGGGGTCGACGGTGTGGTGGTCATGGGATGCTCCTCTCCGGGCGATGCCCGGCACTGGATGTGAATATGGTCTCAGGTGATGACGCGCGTCACCAGCGGGCCGCGGTGCGGACCGGACCGGCTCAGAACGCGCCGGTGAAGGACACCACCGTGGTCAGCACCGCGACGGTGATGACGGGGATCACCAGGGTCACCATGCCGATGTCCTTGTAGGACTGGCGGTGGGTCATGCCGCAGACGAGCAGCAGGGTGACCACGGCACCGGAGTGCGGCAGGGTGTCCAGGCCACCGGCGGCCATGGCGGTGAGCCGGTGCATGGCCTCGAGGCTGACGCCCTGGTCCACGGCCATGTCCCGCAGCTGCTCACCGAAGGCGTTCAGGGCGATCGTCATGCCGCCCGAGGACGAACCGGTGATCGCGGCGGTGATGGAGGTGGACGCCACGGAGGTGACGAGGGCGTTGCCGCCCATGTTGAACACGGAGTCCCGCAGGACGGCGAAGGCGGCCACGGAGGCGACGACCGCGCCGTAACCCACCTCGGAGCCCGTGGAGAAGATCGGCAGCATGGCGCCCTTGGCGCCGTCGTAGAAGCCCTTCTTCAGTGCGGTGGCATGGCGGAGGTTGAGCGCGACGATCAGCAGCACGGCGGCGGTCAGGCCGACGGTCACGGCCCAGATCCCGGCGCGGGCCGAGAGGGTGACCCCACCGAACTTCTCCTCGTTGAGGTAGTCCCAGTTCAGGGCCGGGAAGATGAACAGGGTGCAGGCGAAGTTGACGGCGACCACCATCAGCAGCGGCAGGAACGGCACCACGGCGTTCGGCGGGGTCAGCAGGGCCGCGGAGGTGGGAGCGGCATCCGGGTTGGACTCGGTGTCCACGGCGGAGTTCTTCCGGTCCTCGTCCACGACCGCAGCCCCCGGACCGACGCCCTTGCCGTGGGAGACAGAGCCACCGGCGGTGGCCGTGGTCGCGCCGTGCTCGCGGTCGATGGCGTCCAGGGTGTCCGCGAAGTGCTCGCCCTTGGCCATCAGGGTCCGGCGGCGGTACTCCAGCCAGAGCAGGCCCAGGCCGCCGATCATCAGGGTGCCGATGAGGCCGATGCCGGGGGCGGCGAAGCCGTCGGTGCCGAAGAACTGGCCGGGGATGAGGTTCTGGACCTGCGGGGAGCCGGGCAGGGCGGTCATGGTGAAGGTGAAGATGCCCAGGGCGATGGTGCCCGGGATCAGCCGCTTCGGGATGTCCGCCATCCGGAAGAGCTCGCGGGCCAGCGGGAACATCACGAAGGCCACCACGAACAGGCTGATGCCGCCGTAGGTCATCAGCGCCGAGGTGACCACGGTGGCCAGCAGCGCGCTGCGGGCGCCGATCACGCGGGTCACCGAGCGGGCGATGGACTCCGCGTACCCGGTGGCGGTCATCAGCAGGCCGAAGATGGCCCCGAGCAGGAACACCGGGAAGTAGTTCATGACGAAGTTCGCCAGGGCCGGCATGAAGATCTCGGTGTAGGAGGCCAGGATGGGCGCCCCGGAGAAGACCAGGGCCACCACCGAGGCGATGGGTGCGGCGATGATGACCGGCATGCCCCGGTAGGCCAGCGTGATCAGCAGGGCCAGGGACAGGATGATGCCAAGAATCCCCAGGAGCATAGGAGAACCTCTCGAACGTGGGGTCACCGGCCCGGTGGGGCGGCGTCCCGCGACTGACGGAAACGGTGCGGTGTGACCCCGGTCACGCATGTGACGAGGACGACATCCACCAGCATGGCCCGGCCGCCGTGACGCGCGCTACGTAGAGGAGTTCAACAGTTCGTTCCGCGTTTCGTAGCCAGCTACAACAGCTCGTCACCGGGTCGAGTCCGTGTCCCCCGGTGGGCCGCGAGCGCCCAGGACGCCTCGATGAGCGTCTCCAGTTCGTGCACGTTCCCCCCGGTGAGCTCCTGGTACCTCTTGAGCCGGTAGCGCAGGGTGTTGACGTGCACCGGGATCGAGGCGGCGGCCAGCGGGATGCTCATCCCGTGGTCCAGGTACGCAGCCAGCGACTCCAGGATGAGCTCGCCGAAGGATCCCTCCTCGAGCACGGGGGCCACGTGCCGGGCGTGGAGCAGTTCCGTGGCCTCCGGGCTGGTGAGGATGCCCATGCGCCAGGAGAGCCGGTCCGCGTCCACGGCACCCTCCCAGCCCACCCGGCGCGCGGCCTCCAGGACCCGGGTGGCGCCGTCGAAGGACTCCCGCAGGTCGGCCAGGGGTACCCGCGGGCCCAGCGCGATGGTGACCCCGGACGCGGCAGGCACCGGGCCGGCGTCACCGGTGAGGATCCCGACGGCGCCCTCGCCGCGGGGAGCGGCCAGGGCGCGCGCC
>NZ_DAOMPX010000044.1:0-2038 GCF_035445025.1 Citricoccus sp.
AAGGTGACGTCACCGGAACGGGCGTGTGATCTGCGTGGGTAGAATGAGGCACCGGAGACGGTGTACGCACAACGGAGTGCCGGCCACTGACGGCCCGTTCCGGAGGCGACCCCAAAGGCAGCCGCTACCCAATGGAGGGAACCCCCATGGCAGACAACTCCTCACTCACCTTCGCAGACCGAGCCGTGGCGGAGGCCCCGACCTCGTACGGGAAGCTGCTCGACTGGGTGAAGGAGGTCGCCGCCCTGACGGAGCCGGACTCCGTGTACTGGGTGGACGGTTCGCAGGAGGAGTATGACCGCCTGGCCGCCGGACTGGTCGAGGCCGGCACCTTCGTGAAGCTCGCCGAGGACAAGTTCCCGAACTCCTACGCCGCCTTCTCCGACCCGGCCGACGTCGCCCGCGTGGAGGACCGCACGTTCATCTGCTCCGAGAAGGAGGAGGACGCCGGCTTCACCAACAACTGGATGGAGCCCGGCGAGATGAAGGGCATCCTCCAGGACGCCTTCGCCGGTTCCATGCACGGGCGCACCATGTACGTGATCCCCTTCGTGATGGGTCACCTGGACGCCGAGGACCCGAAGTTCGGCGTGGAGATCACCGACTCCGCCTACGTGGTCAACTCCATGCGCATCATGGCCCGCATCGGCACCGACGTGCTGCGCAAGATGGAGGAGACCGAGGCGTTCTTCGTCCCGGCCCTGCACTCCGTCGGCGCCCCCCTGGAGGACGGCGAGGAGGACGTCGCCTGGCCGTGCAACGAGACCAAGTGGATCGTGCACTTCCCCGAGGAACGCTCCATCTGGTCCTACGGTTCCGGTTACGGCGGCAACGCCCTGCTGGGCAAGAAGTGCTACGCGCTGCGCATCGCCTCGGTCATGGCCCGGGACGAGGGCTGGCTCGCCGAGCACATGCTGATCCTGCGGCTGACCAACCCGGAGGGCAAGTCCTACACCATCTCCGGCGCCTTCCCCTCGGCCTGCGGGAAGACCAACCTCGCGCTGATCGACCCGACCATCGAGGGCTGGAAGGCCGAGACCCTGGGTGACGACATCACCTGGATCCGCCCCGGCCATGACGGCGAGTTCCGCGTGGTGAACCCGGAGACCGGGTACTTCGGCGTGGCCCCGGGGACCGGCTGGTCGACCAACCCGAACGCCATGCGCGCGATCGCCAAGGGCAACTCGATCTTCACCAACGTCGCCCTCACCGACGACGGCGGCGTGTGGTGGGAGGGCATGACCGACGAGGTCCCGGCGCACCTGACCGACTGGCGGGGCAACGACTGGACGCCCGAGTCCGGAACCCCGGCGGCCCACCCCAACTCCCGGTTCTGCACGCCGATCGAGCAGACGGACATGCTGGCCCCGGAGTACAACGAGCCGAACGGCGTGAAGCTGGACGCCATCCTCTTCGGCGGCCGCCGCAAGACCACCATTCCGCTGGTCACCGAGTCCTTCGACTGGGAGGACGGCATCTTCAAGGGCGCCACCCTGTCCTCGGAGACCACGGCCGCCGCGGCCGGCGCGGTGGGCGTCGTCCGCCGCGACCCGATGGCCATGCTGCCGTTCATGGGCTACGACGCCGGTGACTACCTGGAGCACTGGGTCCGCGAGTCGGGCAAGGTCGCCCAGGACAAGCTGCCGAAGATCTACCTGGTCAACTGGTTCCGCCGTAACCGCGAGGGCGGCTTCGCGTGGCCCGGTTTCGGCGAGAACTCCCGGGTGCTGAAGTGGATCGTCGAGCGCCTCGAGGGCACGGCCGACGCCACGGAGACCCCGATCGGCCGCACCCCGACCCCGGAGTCCCTGGACCTGACCGGGCTGGAGATCTCGGCCGACGACCTCGAGGACGCCCTGAAGGTGGACACCGAGGAGTGGACGGCCGAGGTGGCCTCCATCGAGGAGTGGTTCGCGCGGTTCGGCTCCTCCCTCCCGGCCTCGATCGGCGGCCAGCTGGACGGACTGAAGCAGCGCCTGGGCGCCTGAGGCGCCACGAGCCCCTCGGCCGCGTCCGGGGGACGGGACACGAACGGGCC
>NZ_DAOMPX010000044.1:2048-19674 GCF_035445025.1 Citricoccus sp.
TGACCACCGGGCCCGGCCCGTTCTCGTCAGGTGGGCGCGGGCCGGCGTCGTGGGGTACGACGCCGGCCCGGCCGGCTCAGGCGGCCAGCCAGAGGTCCGGTCCGAACACCTCGTAGTGGATGTCCGTGGCCGGGATGCCCGCGGCGATCGCCTGGGAGCGCACGGCCTTCATGAAGGGCAGTGGCCCGCAGAGGTAGACCTTGGCGTCGGCCGGGAGGTCGACGGCGGCCAGGTCCATGAATCCCGGGCGCGGGGCCAGCTCGGCGCTGGCGTCCGTGGTGTCCTCGAGCCACAGGGCGAAGTCGGCGTTCGGCAGGGCGGTCAGGCTCTCCCGCATCTGCTCCTTGAGGGCCCAGTCGCCCTCGGTGCGCTCGGCGTGCAGGACCAGGACCTGCCGCTCGGAGGCCTCCGCGGCGAGGGTCTGCAGGACCGAGGCGCTGGGGGTGCAGCCGATGCCGGCGGTGGCCAGCACGAGGGGGGCGTCCGAGGTGTCGAGCTCGATGTCCCCGTAGGGGTTGGACAGTTCGACGACGTCACCCACCTGCACGCCATGGTGCAGGAACGGGGAGACCTCCCCGCCCTCGTCCAGCTTCGTGGTGAACACGCGGGTGGTGGTCGAGGCGGCGTCCTCGGACAGGGAGTACTGGCGGCACTGGCGCAGGCCGTCGGCCAGGCGTACGCGCACGGATACGTACTGGCCCGGGCGGGCGACCGTGGCCGGGGTCGCGTCCGCGGGCTCCAGGCGGAAGGTGACGCTGCCGCGGCCCGCGGGTTCCTTGGCGGCCACGCGCCACGGGGACCAGGCCTGGTCGTTCGCCTGCTGGGCGTACAGGCCCTTCTCGATCTTGATCAGGGCGTCGGCCATCAGCCAGTACACCTCGGTCCAGGCCGCGGCCACCTCCTCGGTGACGGCCTCGCCCAGCACGTCCACGATCGCGGCGAACAGGTGCTCGTAGACGATGGGGTACTGCTCCTCGACGATGCCCAGGGAGGTGTGCTTGTGGGCGATGCGGATCAGCACCTTCTCGGGCAGGGTGTCCGGGTGCTCGATGAGGTGGGAGGCGAAGGAGGCGATGGAGCCGGCCAGTGCCTTCTGCTGGGTGCCGTTGCGCTGGTTGGCGCGGCTGAAGATGCCGTCGAGCAGCTCGGGGCGCGCGGCGAACATGCGGGCGTAGAACTTCGGGGTGATCTCGTCCAGGTGGGCTGCCACCACGGGAAGCGTGGCCTCGATGACGGGGCGGGCGGTGTCCGAGAGCATGTCGACTCCTTCGTCGATGAAACTTGCTTGGCGTATGCAAGATTGACACTCTGATTTCTACACCGCGTAGAAGTTCACGTCAAAACGAGCGCGTCACACCGTACACAGGACGTCACTGAACGCCCCCTGGGGGAGTCCGGAGGAGTCCCGGGAGTCCGGGGGTCCAGGGCGCGCTGGTGGAGGGGTGCCGAAAATGGCGGAGGCGATGGCGATGGCTGGAGGTGGTGGTGGCCGGCGGCGGTGCGGGCGGGTTTCCGGGGGCGCGGGGGAGGCTGGTCAGCGGACCGCCGGCGTCGGCAGCCGGACGGGCTCGGGCGGGCCGGTCAGCTGGGCGACCGTGGTCCCGTCCAGCTCCGCATAGAAGGCCTCCCGCGCCCGGGCCAGCGCGGACCGGAGCCTGCAACCGTCCAGCAGCGGGCAGGGGCGACCGCCGTCGGTGACGGCACCGGTGCAGTCCACGATCTCCGGCTGGGTGTCGAGGTCGCGCAGCAGGCCGCCCACGGACAGCCCGAGGCCGACCGGGGTGATGCGGGCCCCGCCATGGCGCCCGCGCGACACCTCGAGGGCGCCGCGGTTCTTGAGCTCCAGTACCGCCTTGCTGACGTGGTTGTAGGGGATCCCGACGGACTCGGCGATCTCCCGGCCCGTCATCTGCCGGTCCGGCTGGGCGCCCAGGAGCATGAGGGTGCGCAGGCAGACGTCGCCGAACGCATTGAGCTTCACCCCTCCATTGTCCCAGATCCAGGACCACGGGGGACCCGAGGTACTGCACAGCCCACCGGACGAGGCCCCGACTCCACGGTGCTGCGGTGTGCCGGTTAGCGTGTCCCTGCCGGCTGGAATACTGGGCGCATGGTGGACGAAGAGTACGGCCAGGCAGACACCGACCTGCTGACGGGGGGCGGGGCCGAGCGCCCGGACGGCCTGAAGGACGAGGCGCTCGAGATCCTGCGCCGGCTCGTGGGCCAACCCGACGCGCAGTTCCACGAGGGGCAGTACGAGGCGATCGAGGCGCTGGTCGCCCGCCGTCGTCGCGCCCTCGTGGTGCAGCGCACCGGCTGGGGGAAGTCCGCGGTCTACTTCGTGGCCTCCCTGCTCCTGCGGGCCCGGGGCGCGGGACCGACCCTCATCGTCTCCCCACTCCTGGCCCTGATGCGGGACCAGGTCGCCGCCGCCGCCCGGGCGGGGGTGAGGGCGGAGGCCATCAACTCGGCCAACGCCACCGAGTGGGACCTGGTCCAGCAACGCCTCGCCGAGGACTCCGTGGACGTCCTGCTGGTGTCCCCGGAGCGGCTGAACAACCCCCACTTCCGGGACGTGCAATTGCCGGACCTCATCCGCCGCACCGGGATGCTCGTGGTGGACGAGGCGCACTGCATCTCGGACTGGGGTCACGACTTCCGTCCGGACTACCGGCGGATCCGTGACCTCATCGCCCAGCTGCCGGGCTCCGACGAGCGCCGTGTCCCCGTCCTGGCCACCACCGCCACGGCCAATGCCCGGGTCGTCCAGGACGTCGCGGAACAGCTCGGCGTCGCCGGCACTGAGGAGGTCTTCGTCCTGAGGGGCCCGCTCGCCCGGTCGTCGTTGCGGATGGGCGTGCTGAGGATGCCCAGCCCTGCCAGCCGGCTGGCGTGGCTGCTCACCCACCTGGGGGACTTCCCCGGCTCGGGGATCGTCTACGCGCTGACCGTGTCCGCGGCGGAGGACACCGCCCGGGCCCTGCGGGAGGCCGGGCACGAGGTGGCCGCGTACACCGGCCGGACGGATCCGGAACAACGCGCAGAACTGGAACAGGGGCTGAAGGAGAACCGGGTCAAGGCCCTCGTGGCCACCTCGGCGCTCGGCATGGGGTTCGACAAGCCGGACCTCGGGTTCGTCATCCACCTGGGAGCGCCCAGTTCCCCGGTCGCCTACTACCAGCAGGTCGGCCGCGCGGGCCGTGCCACGGACCACGCGGACGTGCTCCTGCTGCCGGGCACCGAGGACCGGGACATCTGGCGGTACTTCGCCACCACGTCCATGCCGGACGAACACCGGGCCCGGTCGGTGCTGAACGAGCTGGAGGCGGCGGGCCGGCCGCTGTCCGTGCCCGCCCTGGAGACCCGCGTGGACGTCAAGCGCACCCCGCTGGAACTGCTGCTGAAGGTGCTGGCCGTGGACGGGGCGGTCGAGCGGACCCAGGGCGGCTGGCAGCGCACCCGCCAGGCGTGGACCTATGACGGGGAGCGGTACGGCCGGGTCGCGCAGGCCAGGGTGCACGAGGAGAACCTCATGCTGGACTACGAGAACACCACCGGTTGCCGGATGGAGTTCCTCTCCCGCGTGCTCGACGACCCCGAGGCCACCCCGTGCGGCCGGTGCGACAACTGCGCTGGCCCCTGGTATCCCACCGCGGTGGCGGAGACGGCCCGGGACAGCGCCTCGCGGGCCATGGGCCGCGTCGGCGTGCCCATCGAGCCACGCCGGACCTGGCCGAGCGGGATGGACCGGCTCGGCGTGCCCCTGAAGGGACGCATCCCCGAGGAACTGCAGAACGGCGAGGGCCGGGCCGTGGCCCGCCTGACCGACCTGGGCTGGGGAGGCCGGCTGCGGGCCCTCTTCGCCGCCACCCGGGACGGTGTGGTCGATGCGCCCATCGACGAGGACCTGCTGCAGGCGGCCGTCAAGGTCCTGACGGCCTGGGAGTGGGAGCAGCGTCCGATCGCCGTGGTCTCGGTTCCGTCGACGTCACGGAACCAGCTGGTCACCTCGTTCGCCGAGGGGATCGCACGGATCGGGAGATTGCCCTACCTGGGCCACCTGGAGTTCGCCAGTGACGTCCCGCGCAGCGAGTCCGGCGGGAACAGCGCGTTCCGCCTGGCCTCGGTCTGGCAGCGGTACACGGTGCCCGGCCCGATGCGGGACCAGCTCGCCTCGGCCGAGGAGGCGGGTCGGCACGGACCGGTCCTGCTGGTGGATGACCGCGCGGACAGCCGCTGGACGCTGACCGAGGCCGGTCGGGTACTGCGCGAGGCCGGCGCCCAGGGCGTGCTGCCCCTCGTCCTGGCCCTCGCGGGCTAGGAGGGCCAGGACGGCATCCGGGGCACCGCCACGCGCCAGGGGGCCTTGCGGTGTCGTCCCTGGGGTGGCGTCCCCGGGGACGGGGGACTCAGGAACGGGGCTCGGGAACGGGGTTCAGGAACCCTGTCGGACCAGGGCCAGCACGGTGTCGCGGACGCGTTCCATGGTCGGGGTGTCCCGGGCCTCGCCGTTGTAGCGCAGGAACGGCTCCGTGTTGGACGGGCGGAGGTTGAACCACCAGGCGCCGTCCACGGCCGCGACCGTTGTGCCGTCCATCCGGTCCACGCTCACCCGCGTGCCGGCCAGTCCCGATCCCCGCAGGTGGTCGTCGTCCGCCACGGTGTCCTGCCCGGAGGAAGCGGTGTCCCCGGCCAGCGTGGGGGCGAAGACCTCGAGCACGCGCGCCACCGCTCCGGCCTTGTCCTCGACCTCGGAGTTGAGCTCACCGGAGGCGGAGTACGGGTCGTACTCGGCGGCCAGCTCCGAGAGCGGCCCCTCCTGGGCCCCGAGGGCCGCCAGGACGTGCATGGCGGCCAGCATCCCGGTGTCGGCGTTGAAGAAGTCCCGGAAGTAGTAGTGCGCGGAGTGCTCGCCGCCGAACACGGCGCTCTCCTCGGCCATGACCGCCTTGATGAAGGAGTGTCCCACGCGGGTCCGCACGGCGCGGCCGCCCTCGGCTGCCACCAGTTCCGGCACGGCGTGGGAGGTGATCAGGTTGTGGATGATGACCGGTTCGGCCTCGGGGGCGTGCACGGTGCCGTTCACGGTGTCACCGGCCCTGGCCCGGGCGATCTCCCGGCGCGCCACCAGGCCGGTCACGGCGGACGGGGACACCGGTGCGCCCTGCTCGTCGATCACGAAGCAACGGTCCGCGTCGCCGTCGAAGGCCAGGCCCAGGTCCGCGCCGTGTTCCGTGACGGCCCGCTGCAGGTCCCGGAGGTTCTCCGGCTCCAACGGGTTGGCCGGGTGGTTCGGGAACGTGCCGTCCAGCTCGAAGTACAGCGGCACGATCTCCAGCGGCAGCGCCTCCAGGACGGCGTCACCGAGCACGGCGGGCGTCGTCTTGCCGGCCATGCCGTTGCCGGCGTCCACGACCACCTTCAGCGGACGGATGCCGGACAGGTCGACCAGGGACCGCAGGTAGGAGGCGTAGCCCGAGAGCATGTCCTGCTCCGTGACCGACCCGGTGCGTTCACCGGCAGGCACGTCACCGGCGTCCAGGTACCCCTGGGCGACGTCGCGGATCTGGAACAGGCCCGTGTCCGAGGACACCGGGACGGCTCCGGCCTTGGCCATCTTCATGCCGTTGTACTCGGCGGGGTTGTGGGAGGCGGTGAACACCACGCCCGCCGCCTGCTCCACGCCGCAGGCGTAGTAGAGCATGTCCGTGGAGACCAGGCCCAGCATGACCACGTCGGCGCCGCGTGCCGTCGCCCCCTCGGCGAAGGCACGGGCGAACTCCGGGGAGGAGGGGCGCATGTCCCCACCCACCAGGACGCGGTCCCCGGCCAGCCCCAGCACGTCCACGAACGCGGCACCCACCGCGCGCACCGAGGCGGCGGTGATCGTCTCGCCGACGATGCCCCGGACGTCGTAGGCCTTGAAGGACTGGCTGAGGTCAACTGAAGTCATCACGACATGCCATCCTAGGCCAGTCCCCGGTCCGGATCCGCGTGCCCGCACCGTGCCCGCGCCGTGCCCGTGCCGGCGTCCTGTGCCACGCCACCGGACGGAGGGGCCTGCGCCGAGGGTCTAGAGTCGCCACCGTGAACGGTTCAGGCAGTGCTGCGTGGTCCGGCCACGTGCCGGGCGCCGGAGGCTACCGGCGGCTGCTGCTGGGACTGTTCCTGGCCGGCGTCGCGACCTTCGCCCAGCTCTACTCGCCGCAGGCCATGCTGCCGCTGATCAGCTCCGACCTGGCCGTCTCCGCCCAGGACGCCGCCCTGATGGTGTCACTGGCCACCCTGGGGCTGGCGGTCAGCGTGATCCCCTGGTCCTATGCCGGGGACCGGTTCGGCCGCAAGCGCACCATGGGCTGCGCGGTCCTGGCGGCCTGCGCCTTCTCCCTGGTCGCCACCGCCGTCCCGGCCTTCGAGGCCGTGCTCGCGCTGCGCTTCCTCGAAGGGCTCGCGCTCGGCGGCGTGCCCGCCCTGGCCATCGCGTACCTCAACGAGGAGGTCCACCGGCTCTCCGCCGCGGCCGCCGCCGGGACCTACATCTCGGGCACGACCGTGGGCGGGCTGACCGGGCGGATCGTCGCCGCCCCGCTGGGCGAGCTCGTGGACTGGCGGCTGGGGATGCTGGTGGTGACCCTGCTGTCCGTCGCCTGCGCGGCCGGGTTCCTGGCCCTGGCTCCCGCCGCCCGCCGCTTCACCCCGCACCGCACGACCCTCCGGCAGGCCGTGGAGGCCCTGACCGTCAATCTGCGCTCCCCGGTGCTGCTGGGCATCTACGCCCAGGGCACGTTGCTCATGGGCGGCTTCGTGGCCATGTACAACTACCTGGGCTACCACCTGCTCGAGGAGCCCTTCGGCCTGCCGATCACCCTGGTCTCCCTCGTCTTCCTGGCCTACCTGGCCGGGACCTGGACCTCACCACTGGCCGGCCGGCTCGCCGCGCGCCACGGGCGCCGGGCGGTGCTGCGGGCGGCCACCGCCATGATGGTCACCGGCGTGCTGCTCACCCTGGTGCCCAGCGTGTGGGTCGTGCTCGGGGCCACCGTCCTGTTCACCGGGGCGTTCTTCGCCGCGCACGCGGTCGCCTCCGGCTGGGCCGGGGCCGCGGCCACGGCCGGACGGGCACAGTCCGCGTCCCTGTACAACCTGGGCTACTACGCCGGTTCCAGCGTGTTCGGCTGGCTGGGCGGGGTGTTCCTGACCGGGCTGGGCTGGCCCGGGACGGTCCTGATGACGGTGGTGCTGGCGTTGCTGGCCCTCGTGCTCGCCTCGGTGCTCCTGCCCCGCGACACCCCTGCGTGAGAAGGCTCACGGCACCCGTTCCGTGATGCCCCTCGATGCGGCATCATCCCAGTTCAGACGGGACCTGACGCGGTCGGCGCCGAAGATGAGAGCCCTCTCATCCGCCGCTCATGTGCCGTTCATGGCCGGTTGGTTCCATGGGTGACGAGGCCGACGGAACACCCCGGACGGTCACCGACGCACCGCACGTGAGAGGCATCAGCCATGACGATCGAGATGACCAACACCGCCAGCACCCTTCCCCTGGTCGAGACCGCCGGCGCCACCTACCAGCGGCTGGAGCTGCCCGCCCGCATCCAGGCGTCCTACACCACCCGCTTCGTGGCCCGCGCCGTCGAGGCGGACCGGGCCGGGTTCCACCTGGCCGCCGGCCCCACCGTCACGCCGAAGGCCGGCGACGTGGTGGTGGCGCGCGTGACCGAGATCCTCAACCACAAGCGCGTCGAGACCCCCGAGTCCCGCAAGGCCATCCTGTTCCCCGGTGCGCTCATCATGCTGGCCTACGGCCACCGCTACGCGGCCGACCAGTTCCTGGCCCACGTACCGGACTCCCTCGAGCCCTGCCACCTGGTGGCCGCCGGTGGGGTCGCCGGGATGGTCACCGAGCAGCACGTCAGCGTGGACGACCCCACCCGGATCGAGCCGCTCGGGTTGCTCGCCGACGACCTCGGCGTCGTCAACCTCACCCGGTTCGCGCCCTACGCCCTGAACCCGGTCCCTCCGCTCGGCGCCGCCGCCACCGAGCTGGCCGGCACCCTGCCGGGCCGTCCCACGGTCATCGGGGTGCTGGGCACCTCCATGAACTCGGGGAAGTCCACGGCCATGGCCACCCTGGTGAACGGCCTGACGAACGCCGGCCTGACGGTCTCGGCCGGCAAGTCCACCGGCACCGGTGCGGGTAACGACCCGATGATCTACCGCGACGGCGGTGCCGCCAAGGTCCTGGACTTCACCGACTTCGGCTACCCGACCACCTTCCGGCTGGACTTCGAGCAGGTCCGTGCGCTGACGGTCAACGTCATCGACGCCCTGTCCGGGACGGACACCGACGTGGTCGTCGTGGAGATCGCCGACGGCGTGTACCAGGGCGAGACCGCCCGGCTGCTGCGGGACCCGCTGTTCCACGCCGTCGTGGACCGCATCGTGTTCGCGGCCGGGGACGCCCTCGGCGCGGTCGCCGGCGTGGGCGAGCTGCAGGCCGCGGGCCTGGACGTCGCCGCGGTGTCCGGCGTGCTGACCTCCTCGCCGCTGGCCACCGCAGAGGCCCGCGCGGTCCTGTCCGTTCCGGTCATCGACACCTACGCACTCACCGGGGCCGCCGTCTCCACCGCGCTGCTGCCGCAGCACTGAGCGCGGGGTGGAGCGCATCACGGCCTCGCGGCCGGTCCCCGGGGCGGCCACCACCCATCCCACGTTGGAGGACATCCTGGACACCCCCGACACCACAAAGACCCCCGACACCGCGGGGCACGCGGCGGACCTCGAGGACGAGGGCACCCCCGAGGCGACCGGTGCGTCCGAGCGGATGCCCACGATCTGGGCGGGCCGGCGTCGCCACCTGCTGGTGATCCTCGTCCTGCTCGGCATCTTCCAGGCCGTCATGGCACTGGTGATGGCGTTCAGCGTGGATACCCTGCTGGGCGCCCCGGCCCAGTACAACGCCGCCCTGAACTCTGGGACCGCGCCGGACGGATCGGCCCTGGACCCGGCCGCTGTCGCCGGCGCGCGGCCCCTCGTCCCCTGGCCGCAATTGACCGTCCTGGGCGTGGCCGTGCTCTCCGTCTTCGGTGCACGCTGGGCCGAACGGGTGGCCGGGGAGGACCTCGGCCAGGACTACGTGTACGAACTGCGCCGCAAGCTCATCGGCACCTCCCTGGCCGGCACGGGCAACCCCTCCCTCGGGGTGACCATCACCCGGGCCTCCAACGATCTCACCGCGGTGCGCAACTGGGTCTCCCAGGGCATTGTCCCGCTGATGACCTCCCTGCCCCTGGTGGCGGTGGTGCTGGCCGTGCTGTCCCTGGCCGACTGGCGCGTGGGCCTGGCCGTCGGCCTGCCGATCGTGCTGTTCGGACTCGCCGTGCCCCCGCTGGCCAGGGCGACCTTCACCCGCGCCCGGTACCTGCGCCGCCGTCGGGGCCGGATGTCCGCCCGGATCGCGGACACGGTCCGGGCCGGTGAGTCCATCCAGGCTGCCGGCGGTGTCCGTCGCGAACTGAACGCGCTGGACCGCGACTCGGGCAAGGTGGTGGGTGCCGCCGTCGCCCGCGCCCGGATCACCGGGCTGGTCCGCGCCTCGGCCATCACGGCGGCCTCCCTCGCCACCGCGACCGTGGTGGTGCTGGGCGCCCTGGGGATCATCGACGCCGCCGGGGTGGCCTCGTCCATGACCCTGGTGGGCGTGATGACCACCCCGCTGGGTGACCTGGGGCGCGTGGTGGAGTACCGGCAGAACTACAAGGCCGCCCGACGCATCCAGGCCCCGCTGCTCGCCGAGGCCGCGGCCCTGGAGAAGGCGGAGAGGGACCGCGAGGAACACTGGAAGGACCGCTCCCGGGACCGGTCCGCCTCCGGTCGTCACGGCCTGAGGATCGGGAACATGGTGGTCCAGGGCCAACGGGTGCCGATGCTCCAGGCCCACGCCGGAGACGTCATCCACGTCCGGTCCGAGGACCCGGGCCGGGTCCACCCGTTCCTGCTCAACCTGCTCGCGGGGCAGAACACCCCTGCCGCTCCGGGGCACCCGGTGCCGGACCTGGAGATGATCGTGGACGGCTACGACTACACCCTCGCCCCGGGACGCCAGCGCCGCAGGCTGGTGGGCCACGCCTCCGGGAGGGTGCCGCTGGAGCGCGGCACGGTCTCGCGCGCGATCACCTACCGCAAGCCCGCGGCCACCGACGATCAGGCCGCGCAGGCCCTGGCCCGGGTGGGACTGGACGAGGTGCTGCCGAGCCTGCCGAAGGGCGCCCGCACGAGGATCACCAACGGCGGGCAACCGCTCACCGGGTCCCAGATCGCCCGCCTGAAACTGGGCCGGGCGCTGCTGGACGACCCACCCCTGCTCGTGCTGGACGGCATCGACACGGACCTGGACGAGGAAGGCCTGCGGTTGCTGCGCCGCGAGCTGGAGGAGTACCCCGGAGTGGTGCTGTTCACCTCGCAGAATCCCGGCAGGGTGGCCCCCGGCCACCGGGTCTGGACGGTCGACGCGCCCTGAGGGGGGCCACCTAGACTGGACCCATGGAATACCTCGTGCCGGCGTTGATCGTCGTGGTGGTGGGCGCCATCGTGGGCGGTGGGGCCTGGTGGCTCTCCCGCCGCGCGTCCTCCCCGACCCCTGAGTCCGGCGCTGCGGGACAGCGGCGCCGCGGCAGGCGGTCCCTGGCCGGCCGGGTCAGTTCGGAGAGTGCCCGCGTGGCCTCGGGCCGGCTCGACCAGGAGTCCCACCGGGAGATCTACCGGCTCATCGCCGCGGGCCGGACCAGCGACGCCGTCATGGCCTACCGCCAGTCCACCGGCCTGGGGACCTTCGAGTCCATGCTGGACGTCCAGGCGCTGGCCACGTATCCGCAGATGTGGGTCCGTCCCGGGGCCGCGCCGGGCCCGGCATCGGCCCCGGCCCCGGCACCGGCCGCGGACACCGGGGCGGCAGCTCAGCCCCAGCCCTCGCCGGAGCAGGCTCGTCCGCCGGAACCGCGGGACTCCGCAACCGAGGAGGTCCCGGACACCACCAACCTGGTGGTTCCCCAGGACTGGCTGACCGACGCGCTGCCGGCAGACCGGCCCTTCGAGCTGGAAGTGGTCCGCGATGAGACCACGGTGCGGGTCTCCAGCGCGGACCTGCCACCCTTCCTGCGCGACCAGCTCACCGCGATGGTGCGGGACGGCCGCATCGAGGAAGCGGCCCTGGAACTGTCGGCGCACACCGTGCTGACCGCGGAGGAGTCACTGCAGTTCCTGCACATCCTGCAGCGCGACCAGGGCCAGGACGATTGAGGCACACGTGAAGGCGCCCGGCCCCTCGAGGGGACCGGGCGCCTTCAGGTGTGGGTCGGGTCAGCGGCGACGACGGGCGTCGCCCTCGTCGTCCACCTCGACGTCCTCGTGCTGGACGGTGCCCGAGACGTGCTCGGTGTCCTGCACGCGGTTCTTGTCCACGGTGACCTTCTCGGCGGTGGCGGTCTTGTCCACGACCGGCACCTCCTCGCGGGTGGTCATCACGACCTCCTCGTCCCCGGTGTTCCTCAGGGCCTCGGGGGAGTTCGGGTCGATGGACTCGCGCTCGACGACGACCTCCTCCTTGGACACGGGGACCTCGACGGTCTCGGTGTCCGTGTAGGTGTGCTTGCGCAACCGCACCTGCCCGGTCTCGCGGACCTCGGTGCCCACGTCGAGCTGTTCATCGCGCACGACGACCGACTCGCGGTCCGTGCCGACGCCGTGGGTGTCCGTCCCGCCGGTGCCGGTGGTGTGGATGCCGCCCTGCCGGTCGGCTCCGCCGGCGTCCACATCGCGGTCCAGGTCGGCGGCGGTGTCGTTCGCGTGGCCGCGCTGGACGCCCAGGCCGCCGACACCACCGGCTGCGGTGCCGCTGGCGGCGGTCCGTCCGACGTCCGGGTCGGTGTCCTGCCGGAGGCCGGTCCCGGCCGCCCGCGGGGAGCCGACGGCGTCATCGCCGTGCCGCCCGCCCGCCGGGTAGTCCAGGGAGTAGTACTCGTAGATCCGGCGCTCTTCCTCGGGCGTCAGGGATCCATCGGCGTCGATGTTCGGGGCGTCCTTGACGAAGGCCTTGTCGAACGGGACCTGGAGGCCGTCCTGGGACTGGGTGGCCTGGGAGACCGGGATGAAGGTCTCCTTCATGCCGAACAACCCGGTCCGGACGGTGATGAAGGTCGGCTGGTTGGTCTGGTCGTCCAGGTAGACCTGGCCGACGGAGCCGATCTTGTCCCCGTCCGTGCCGTAGACGGTGGCGTGCTGAAGCTTCTCGACTGAGGTGAAATCCTGCATGGCATGCTCTCCTTACTCGTGGCGTCCGGCGTGCGTTCGCAGGCCTGATGGAGACGTACCTGCCGGGATGAACCGGCGAGGATTCGGTATCGACCGGTCTCGCCTGTCCGGGTCGCGGAAGCAGGTGGGAGACCGACTGAGTGCCTACCCCTGACGCTAGGCACACCACCCGGGGGCTTGTCACCTTAAACAGGGACTTACCAGCCTTTTCAGAGGCTGTGCCGAGGTCACCTGCGGGTGCCTCACGCGGGAGGCACCGGATCGTCGACCGGGCGGCGGAAAGGCGGAGGGGGGGGTGACTGGACCCCTGCAGGCGACCCGCAAGGACGTCCGCAACGAGACGGCCGGAACGAGAGATGCCGCGGGACCCGGACAACGGGTCCCGCGGCATCGCGGGCGGAGACGGGGGGATTTGAACCCCCGGCCCAACTTTCGCCGGGCCCTTCATTAGCAGTGAAGTCCATTCGGCCGCTCTGGCACGTCTCCTTCGGCCACCGGCTCGACGGCCGGTAACCATGCCATGTTAGCCGCCTCGGGCGCTCCGAATCAAAGCGCGCCCCGGCCAGGTCACTGAGCAGGCCCGCCGACGCCTGCGGGATCGGCCGTCCCGGCGTCCTGGCACACCTCCGGGACTCGGGCGCCGTCACCGACCGACTGCCAGAGGAACTCCAACGACCTGGCGTGCATGGCCGCCGCCTGGCGGTTGTCACTCGCCCCGGCGTGCCCGCCCTCCAGGTCCTCGTGGAACCACGCGTTGGGCACCCCGAGGCGCTGCATCCGCGCGGCCATCTTGCGCGCCTGGACCGGCCCGACCCGGTCGTCCGAGGTGGCCGTCCACACCAGCAGGTCCGGATGCCCGGTGCCCTCACCGGCCCCGTCCCGGCCCTGCACCGCGTCCGCCACCGGCTCGTCCAGCAACAGGTGGTAGGGGGAGAAGGTCCGGATGAACTCCCACTGGTCCGCATCGTCCGGGTCCCCGTACTCGGCGATCCAGCTGTGCCCGGCGGACAGCGCCGTGTACCGGCGCATGTCCAGCAACGGCACCCCGCAGCTCAGGGCGCCGAACAGTCCGGGGTACCGGGTGGCCATCACGCCCATGAGCAGTCCTCCGTTCGAGCGTCCCGTGGCCGCCAGGTGGGCGCGGTCGGTGACCCCCCGGTGCACGAGGTCCCGGGCGACCGCGGCGAAGTCCTCGTAGGCCCGGTGCCGGTTCTCCCGCAGCGCCGCCCGGTGCCAGTCCGGCCCGTACTCACCGCCGCCGCGGATGTTGGCGATCACGTGGATCCCGCTCCGTCCGGCGTCGTTGACCCGGGTCAGCCACCCCAGTCCGTGCACACCGGAGTAGGCCGGCAGCTTGGACGCCAGGAAGCCGCCGTAGCCGTCCATCAGCACCGGGTGCGTCCCGTCGGCCTCCAGGTCCTCGGGTCCCACCTGGAAGTACGGGACCCGGGTGCCGTCCGCGGACACCGCGAAGAACTGCCGCACGCACAGCCCGGTGGCGTCGAAGCGGTGCGGGGCGGTGCGCACGGTCACCAGCGCGGGGACGACGCCGGCCGCACCGGTCCCCGGGGCCGCGGCGCCCGGCCCCGTCGTCTCGCCAGACCCGGCCGATGGGACCGCGGGCAGGACCGCCGGCAGGGTCGCCCGGAGCAGGGTCGGGGGCGTCAGGGCCCCGGTGGCGGTGATCCACAGGTCGTCGCCGCAGTCCTCGTCCTCGTCGTCGACGGCCCCGACCGAGAGCGTCAGGTAGGGGTCGGCGGGATTGGGGGTCTGCAGGGCCAGGGGCCGGGCGCTCGCGGCGGAGTCCGGGGTGCCCAGGAGCGACTGGGGCAGGACCAGGACGGAGGAGGCCACGTGGCGCAGCACCGTCAGCACCAGGTGGGACCTCGTCCACGACCAGGAGGACAGGGTGGCCTCGGGCCCGGGCACGAAGGCCGGCTGCGGCTCCTCCGTTCCGTCGAGGAGGCCGGCCGCCGTGCACACGAGCAGGGAGCCGGAGGGATGGCGGACGGTGGTCCCGTCGGGCAGGGTCCGGTCCCAGTCCGACTTCAGGAACAGCACCAGCCACTGCCGGTGCACGTCCACCTCGGCGTCCTCGGGCACGTCCACGAGCCGCCAGCCCGGCCGCGGTCCCTCGGCCTCCGGGTCCCGCAGCCACGTGGTGGAGCGGTAGAAGTCGATCGCGTCGATCGCCACGGTGCGTTCCCACCCCGGCGTCGAGTCGTGGCCGCCGAAGGCCGCCACGTGCCCGCGGTCCACCGAGAACACGGTCTGCGCCTCCTGCAGGGACTGTCCCCGGGCCAGGATCCGCAGCGTGCTGGCGTAGGAGGACTGGGTGGCGTCGCCGGCGTCGGGATCAGGGTCCGTCACGGTGCCGACCAGCAGGTGGTCCCGGTCGATCCACGACGCCTGGGTCTTGGCCACCGGGAGGCTGAAGCCCGGCAGGGACGCATCCGTGCCCGCGGACGGCTCACCGTCCCCGGGCCGGCCGCCGGCGGGAACGAACGCCCGGGCGGCCAGGTCGAACTCGCGCACGGCGACGGCGTCACCCCCGTCCGGGGACAGGCGCACCAGCGCGCGGTCCCAGTCCGGGCGCAGCAGCCGGGCACCGGAGAAGACCCAGGGGGTGCCCTCCTCCTCGGCGAGCCGGTCGACGTCCAGCAGCACGTCCCAGTCGGGGTCCCCGGCCAGGTAGGACTCCCAGTCGGTGCGCCGCCACACCCCGCGGGGGTGCTCGGCGTCGCGCCAGAAGTTGTAGTACATCCCGCCGCGCTTGCTGACGTGGGGAATGCGGTCCGGGGCGTCCAGGACCTCCGTCACCTGGTCGCACAGGCGGCGGAATCCCTCCGTGTCCAGCTGCGCCTCGGTCCGGGCGTTCTGCCGGCGCACCCACTCCAGTGGGCGCTCGCCGTGGATGTCCTCGAGCCAGAGGAACTCGTCGTCGGTGCCGGTCACGGGTGGTGTCTTCGCCATCCCCCCATCAGACCACGGACTGCGTCCGGCCGGGTCCTCCCCCCTAGGCTGGGGGACAGCACCCATCCCGGCCCGAGAGGACACCGCCCATGCCGCCCACTCCCGACGTTCCGCACCCGGCCAGGATCGCCGTCGTCGGAGCCGGACCTCGGGGCACCTCGTTCCTGGAACGGCTCCTGGCGGTGATCGAGGAGGCACGGGACGCGGGAACGGGCCCGTCCGCACCGGTGGTGGACATCGTGGTGCTGGATCCGCACGCCCCGGGCCCCGGCCGGGTCTGGCGCACCGACCAGTCGCCGCTGCTGCTGATGAACACCCCCTCCTTCTTCCCGACGGCGGCCGCGGCCGGCACCCCGGGACTGCGCGCCTCCTCCGCCGGCCAGACCTTCGACCAGTGGCGGATGTCCTACCCGGACCGGGCCGGTGACCTCGACCGCACCGACTACCCGCCCCGAGCGGTCTACGGCCTGTACCTGTCCGACCTGTACTGGGAGGTGACCCGGGCGCTCGAGGCCAGCGGCGCCGTCGGGACCATCACCTGGGAACGCACCGAGGTGGAGTGCCTGGAACCGCGCCCCGACGGCGGGGTCCGGCTGGGCCTGCAGGACGGCCGGACGCTGGAGGCGGACGCCGTGGTGCTGGGCCTGGGCCATGTCCCGGCCCGGCTGAACCGGGAGCAGCAGGCGCTGCGGTCGTCGGCCGCCGAGCTGGGGCTGGACTACCGGGGGCCGAACCTGCCGGCCGAGGTGGACTGGGACGCCGTGCCCGCGGGCGAGGACCTGTTGGTGCGGGGCATGGGGCTGAACTTCTTCGACGCGATGGCGCAGCTGACGCTGGGCCGGGGCGGGCGGTTCGTGGACAGCGGGGACGGGCCGGGCCGCGCCCTGCGCTACGAGCCGTCCGGTCGCGAGCCGGTGATGCACCCGGCCTCCCGCCGGGGGGTCTGCTACCTGCCGAAGGCCGAACTGGAGACGTTCGTCCCGCACGCGGTGTCCCTGAAGTACCTGGTCCCGGAGGAGGTGGACCGGTTGCAGGACGAGCACGGGACGCTCGACTTCATGGTGCACCTGTGGCCGCTGATCCACCGTGACGTGGTGCGGGCCTACTACTTCACCATGGCCCGGACCCGACCGGAGGTCCTGGGCGGTGCCGAGCGTGCGGGGGAGTTCCTCGCGGGCCTGGTCGGCCAGTTCGAGGCCGCAGGCCGCGGCGAGCCCGTGACCGCGCACCACGCCCAGGAGCTGCTGCACACCTACCAGCCGGGGATGCCCTTCCTGGACATCCGTGCCCTCGCCCGGCCGTTCGAGCGGCAGGTGTTCGACTCAGGGGCCGAGTACCAGGAGGAGGTCGTCGACTTCCTGGCGGGTGTCTGCGCCGAGGCCGCGGCGGGGGAGGACTCCCCCCTGATGGTCGCGATCGGCACCCTGCACGCCGCGCGGCTGGAGGTGAAGCGCCTGGTGGCGGAGCGGCGCATCACCGATGCCTCCCGCCGGCGGGACGTGTCCGGGTGGTTCGAGGTCCTGGTCGAGGGGCTGGCCTCCGGTCCGCCCCTGCTGCGCGTGGAGCAGCTGCTGGCCCTGGCCCGGGCCGGACTGGTCCGGTTCGTGGGACCGGACCCGCAGTTCGAGGCCGACGCCGGCCGGTCCCTGTTCACGGTCTCCAGCCCGCAGGTGGGCACCGACGAGGCCGCGCTGGACGTGCACCACGGGCGGTGGATGGTCGAGGCGATGATGCCGGCGAACCGGGTGCAGCAGTCCTCCTCGCCCCTGGTGGCCTCGCTGCTGAAGGACGGCACGGCCGTGCCGTACGCGGTGGAGGACGAGGAGGGGGAGGTGCTTCCGGGGCGCGGCTTCGACGTCACCGGGCGGCCCTACCGGCTCAAGGACGCCCAGGGGCGGGTGCACGAGCGAGTGTTCGTCCTCGGCCTGCAGCTGGCCTCCGTGCAGTGGGGCACCGCGATCGCCGCCGAGGCCGGGCAGGACCCGGACGGCCGTGCCCGGACGCTCGGTGACGCGGACGCGGCCGCCCGCGCGGTCTGGGACCTCCTGGGCCGCTGACGACGGTGCCCCCGGGACCGGTCAGGTCCCGGGGGCACCGTCCCCGCGGCCGGGGCGTCCGCCCGCCTCAGCGGGGCGTTCGGTCTCTGTGATCAGGGGCGGGTGGGGTGATCGTCGGCCGTGCCCGGACCACCGTGGTGGCCCGGACCCCGGCGCGGTTGGTCCCCGCCCCGGCCCGGGGCGCCCGCGCCGTTGTCCTGGCCCGCGCCGTTGTTCTGGCCCGGGGCGTTGCCGCCCTCGTGGTTGCCGCTGTTGTGGCCCGGGCCCTTGTTCGGGTTGTCCGCGCC
>NZ_DAOMPX010000045.1:0-2682 GCF_035445025.1 Citricoccus sp.
GGGCGGGCTGCGTGGGCGACCTGCGTGGGCGACCTGCGTGGGCGGCCCGTGTACCGCCGGGGCGCCGAGGGCCGAGGCGTCCGCCGATCGGGCCCGGCACGCAGGGACGGACGGCACCCAGCACAGTGGCCCCGCACCGTTCGGTGCGGGGCCACTGTGGGTGTCCGGGGACCGACGCGCGGTCCGCGAGCCGGCCGTGCGGCTCGCGGACCGTGGGGCTCAGTCCGTGTGGGACCGGGCGTTGACGGTGCGCGGCTCGAGGTACTCCGCCAGGCCCCAGCGGCCGCGCTCGCGGCCCAGGCCCGAGCCCTTCCAGCCGCCGAAGGGCGCGTCCAGCTCGACGACGGTGTGCTGGTTGATCCACGCGGTGCCGACCTCGAGGCGGGAGGCCACCGCGTGGGCCCGGTCCAGGTCCGGGGACCAGACCGAGGCCCCCAGGCCGAACTCCTGGGCGTTGAGTCCCTCGATCGTGGCGTCCAGGTCGTCATAGGCGACAACGGGCAGCGCGGCGCCGAACTGCTCGCAGGAGACCAGCTCCGAGGACGCCGGGGCGTCGGCCACGATCGTCGGCTCCAGGAAGTACCCGGGGAGGGTCGTCCCGTGCCGGCCGCCGTGGGCGATCCGCCCGCCCTGGGCGACGGCCTGGTCGACGTAGTCCTTCACGAGTCGCTGCTGGGCCTCGGTGTGCATCGGGCCCATGGTGGTGCCCTCGGCCACGCCGTGGCCCACGCGCAGGGCGGAAGCCGCGGCCACGAGCGCCTCGGTCAGCTCCGCGCTCTGCGCGCGCGGGACGTAGACCCGCTTGACGGCCATGCAGACCTGTCCGGCGTTGCGGAACGCCGAGGCCACGATCCGCTGCGCGGTGACCTGCAGGTCGGCGTCCGGCAGGACGATGGCCGGGTCGTTGCCACCCAGTTCCAGGGTCACCTTCTTCACCGTGGGGGCGGCCTGCGCCATGATCGCGGCCCCGATCTCGGTGGACCCGGTGAAGGAGATCTTCCGGACGCCCGGCATCTCGGACAGCGCCCGGGACAGGACGCCGCGGCCGGTGACCACCTGCAGCACGTGTGCCGGCAGGAAGCGGTTGAGCACCTCGGCCAGGGCCAGGGTGGACATCGGGGTCGACGGCGAGGGCTTGGCGATCACGGTGCACCCGGTCACCAGGGCCGGGGCCAGCTTCACGGCCAGCAGGGAGATGGGGAAGTTCCACGGGGTGATGGCCCCGACGAGCCCGACGGGGGCGTACTGGACCTGCACCTGGCGCCCGTCCCGCGGGGGCAGCGTCTCGGACAGGTCCCAGTCCAGGTCCGCGTAGTGCCGGAACAGCCCGGCGGCCACCCGGAACTCCTGGGTGGCCTCGGTCCACACCTTGCCCTGCTCCAGGGACAGGACGCGCCCGAGGTCCTCGGCCTCCGCGGCGATGGCGCCGGCGGCGGCCCGCAGGGCCGAGCGCCGGGCCTCGCGGTCCGCGGCCCACGCGCGGGAGGCCTGCCGCGCGGCGGAGATGGCGCGCTCGACGTCCTCGGGCTGGTGGAGCGGAACGTCGCCGACCGGCTCCAGGGTGGCCGGGTCGATCACTGCATAGGTCGCGGTCACGCGTCCTCCTCGGGTTCAACGGCTGAAGCGCCCACCGGCCGGTGGGCGCGCTTCCTGGGTTCCAGCTTGCGCGTTCGGCTGTGAGCCACCCCACGTGTCTTTTCGTCCAGTAAAAAGTTGGGCTGATGTCCGCGTGCTTAACGCCACATAGTGGGTGGAAACACCGTCACCAGGCATCATCATCCTGTCGCATCCCGCATTCCGGGGCGTCTCGGGAAGGATCGGATGCGGACCACCGGAAGGACATACCCATGAATCTCGATGGGAAGACCCTCGTCGTCACCGGCGTCGCCTCGGGCATCGGCGCCGCCACGGCGGCCCTGCTGCAGCAGAACGGGGCCACCGTGATCGGCGTGGACCGCAATGTCCCCGCCGAGTTCAGCGGCACCTTCATCCAGGGCGACCTCTCCACGCCCGAGGGCGTGGCCGCCGTCGCCGGCCGGGTCCCGGAGGGGGTGGCCGGGCTGCTCAACATCGCCGGGGTGCCCGGGACCGCGCCGTGGCAGACGGTGTTGGCCGTCAACGTGTTCGGCGTGCGCGACCTGACCCGCCTGCTCGCGCCGAAGATCGCCGACAGCGGCGCCGTCGTCAACCTGGCCTCGAACGTGGCCGCCGGCTGGGCCGCCCGCCAGCTCGAGGTCGCCCGCTTCGTCCAGGCCGCGGACGCCGCGGAGGCCCTGGCCGCCGTCGCCGGGGATCCGGAGGTCACCGGGAACTCCTACCGCTTCTCCAAGGAGTGCGTGCGCTGGCTGACCCAGGTGCAGGCCTCGGAGCACCTGGGCCGGGTGCGGGTGAACTCGGTCAGCCCCGGACCGGTGCAGACCCCCATCCTGGAGGACTTCAAGAAGGACCACGGCCGCGAGAAGGTCGAGGGCGCGGTGGCCCTGCTCGGCCGGGCCGGCCAGCCGCAGGACATCGCCGAGGTGATCGCGTTCCTGCTCAGCCCGCAGGCGTCCTGGATCAACGGCACCGACCTGTGCGTGGACGGCGGGCTGTCCGCCCACCGCACCGTCACCACCCTGGCCTCCGCGGCCGTCTGAAGGAGGCATCATGCAGAGCATCCCTGACACCGGTTCCAGCACCGCC
>NZ_DAOMPX010000045.1:2782-19607 GCF_035445025.1 Citricoccus sp.
GCCGTCTGAAGGAGGCATCATGCAGAGCATCCCTGACACCGGTTCCAGCACCGCCGCCACGGCCGTCGCCCCCGAGCCGGAGCACGCCGGCCGCTTCGGGCACGACCTCGAGGAGGTCGTGGTCGAGCGGCTCGAGACCCTCGCCGAGGGGGTCCGCCGCCTCACGCTGCGCACCCTCGACGGCTCGGAGTTCGCCCGCTGGGAGCCCGGTTCCCACATCGACCTGGTGCTGCCGGACCACGTGCGCCAGTACTCCCTGTGCTCGCCGCTGGCCGACCGCAGCCGCATCCAGGTCTCGGTGCTGCACACCCGGGACTCCCGCGGCGGCTCCGAGTACGTCCACCGGTCCCTGGCCGAGGGTGACGTGATCCGGATCAACGGCCCGCGCAACAACTTCCCCTTCGTGGACTCCCGGAAGTACCTGTTCATCGCCGGGGGCATCGGCATCACGCCCATCCTGCCGATGATCGAGGCCGCCGAGGCCGCCGGGCGCGAATGGCGCCTGGCCTACGGCGGGCGCTCCCGCGCGTCGATGGCGTTCGCGGACGAACTCATCGAGCGGTACGGCGAGCGGATCCTGCTCTTCCCCGAGGACGAGGTCGGACGGATCGACCTCGAGGGCCTGCTGGCCCTGCCGCGCGCCAAGATGCTCGTGTACGCGTGCGGCCCGGAGCCGCTGCTGCGCGTCATCGAGGACTACTGCATGGGCTGGCCCCCCGGGGTCCTGCACACGGAGCGGTTCGTGGCCGCGAGCCTGGACGCCGGCGCGAGCGCCGAGCCCTTCGAGGTCGAGCTGACCCAGACGGGCAAGACCGTCACCGTGGCCCCGGACCAGACCATCCTGGAGGCCGTGGAGGAACACGGCGTCCGGGTCCTGTCCTCCTGCCGCGGCGGGATCTGCGGCACCTGCGAGACCCACGTGGTCAGCGGGGAGGTCGAACACCGCGACGCCATCCTCAGCGAGGACGAGAAGCGGTTCGGCGACTGCATGATGGTCTGCGTCTCCCGCGCGGCCGCCGGTTGCCCCAAGCTCGTCCTCGACCTCTGACCCGACGCCACCAGGAGAATCCATGACCGTCACGATGTCCCCCACCAGCGTCGTCTCCCTGCCGGACGACCCCTTCACGATCGAGAACATCTCGAACCCCTACCCGCTGCACGAGAAGCTGCGCGAGGCCGGACCGGTGGTCTGGCTGGAGAAGCACGGCTGCTACGCCGTCACCCGCTACGAGTGGGTCTACGAGATCCTCACCGACTTCGAGTCCTACTGCTCCAGCGGCGGCCTGGGCCCCAAGGACATCCGTAAGGAGGCCGAGTGGCGCCCGCCGTCGATCCTGGAGTCCGACCCGCCCACGCACACCGTCATGCGCCGCGGCCTGGCCGGGGTCATCTCCCCCTCGACCATGCGCCGGCTGCGCGAGCAGTTCGCGCCGTTCGCCGAGGAGCTCGCCGAGGAGGTGGCCCGGCGCGGTGACGTGGACGGCATCGTGGACATCGCCGAGCGCTACCCGCTGAAGGTGTTCCCGGACGCCGTGGGCCTGCGCCCGGACGGGCGCGAGAACCTGCTGCCGTACGGCTCCATGGTCTTCAACGCCTTCGGGGCGGACAATGACATCCGCGCCGCGGCCTTCCAGGAGGGCGAGCGCGTGGCCGCCTGGGTCATGGACAGCTGCGAGCGGGAGAACCTGACGGAGACCGGGCTCGGGGCGGACATCTGGACGGTCGCCGACGAGGGGCGGATCGAGCCCCAGCAGGCCACCCTCCTGGTCCGGGCCCTGCTCTCCGCCGGCGTGGACACGACCATCTTCGGCATCGGCAACACCCTCTACAACCTGGCCAAGTATCCCGAGCAGTGGGAGAAGCTCAAGGCCAAGCCCCAGCTGGCCAAGTTCGCCGTGGACGAGGCGCTGCGCGTGGAGTCGCCCTTCCAGATGTTCCACCGCACCAGCACCGTGGACACCGAGATCGGCGGGGTGCACATCCCGGCGGACTCCAAGATCCTGCTGTTCATGGGGGCCGCGAACCGGGACCCGCGCAAGTGGGGCGAGGACGCCGACGTGTTCGACCTGGACCGCAACGCCTCCGGCCACGTGGCCTTCGGCATGGGCCTGCACCAGTGTGTGGGGCAACCGATCGCGCGCACCGAGATCGAGCTCATGCTGCAGGCGCTGGCCACGCGCGTGGACCGGATCGAGCTGACCGGTGAGGTCACCCCGTGGATCCACAACGTGCTGCGCGGCTTCGCCCGGATGCCGTTGCGGTTGGTGCCGAACAGCTGACACCCGGCGTCGCCCGACGAGAAGGCCGCACTCCCCCACGGGAGTGCGGCCTTCTCCGTGCTACCTCACTCGCACATCCTCACTCGTACATCGCGATGAACCGGCCGATCACGCCGCCGGTGCGCAGCTTGTCGATCGCCTCGGGGATCTCGGCGTGGGAGATGTGGTTGATCGGCGGGGTGAGCCGGCCGGAGCGCATCAGCTCGTAGATGCCCGCCAGGTCCTCCTTGGTGCCGGACTTCGAGCCCTTGATGCTCAGCTGGTTGACGATCAGCGGGTAGGTGTTGATCGTCGACTCCAGCCGGCCCATGCCGACCTGCACGAGCGTGCCGAACTCGGCCAGCGTCTCGAGCGCGGCCGCGGTGGTGGTGCCGAAGCCCGCATAGTCCACGATCAGCTCCAGGCCCTTGTCCTTGAAGGCGTCGATCGAGTCGGCCACCCCGGCCAGCCCGATCTCGTCGGCCAGCTTCTGGGTCTCGGGGTTGATCTCGGCCCCGTAGACCTCCGCGCCCGTCAGTGCGGCCACCCGGGCGCCGATGTAGCCCAGCCCGCCCAGGCCGATCACGCCGACCTTCATGCCCTTCCTCGCCCCGCCCACCGTCATGATCGCGTGGTAGGAGGTCAGGCCGGCGTCGGTGGCCATGGCCCCGAGGTCGAAGGGGACCTCGTCCGGCAGGGCGACGAGGTTGTCGTCCGTCGCGCGGAGCTTGGGGGCGAAGCCGCCGTCCCACTTGCCGTAGCCGAGCGCGTCGCCGTCGGACATCACCGGGGCCAGGCCCACGCGGTCCCCGATCTTCCAGTGCTCCATGCCCTGGCCGACCTGGCTGATCACGCCGGCCGACTCGTGGCCCATGGTGCGCGGCAGGCCGTGCTGGAACAGCGCCATCCAGCCGGGATCGTCGATGGTGGTGACGTCCGAGTGGCACACGCCGGAGGCCTTGACGTCCACGACCACCTCACCGGGGCCGGCGGTCGGCTCCGGGACCTCGTTGAGCTCCAACGGCTGGTCCGTTCCCACGATTTGCCAGGCCTTCATGCCATCAACCTCTCTCCACACTGAACTGCGGGGCGATGTCCGTCCCGGCGTCGCCCTCGTCGGAGGCGCACACGGCCAGCGTAGACCCGGGTGAGGTGGCGGTTCCGGGGGCTCCGCTACCGGCGCAACCCCGCCCCGATGCCCGCTCCGATCATCCCGGGGCGAGGGTCAGGGCGCGGGGACGACCTCGGCCAGGCTGCCGGCACCCTCCCCGGCGGGGGCCTCCAGGTGCAGTTGCACGCGCTCGCCGCCCTCGGCGGTGAACGCCGTGTTGACCACGTCCCGCCCGCACCGCAGCCGACTGGCGGAGACCTCGAGGTCGTCCACCGTCAGCCGGTAGCGCATCCAGCCGTGGCCGGCGCAGGCGGCGTGGACCACGTAGGTCACCCCGGCCTCGGCCGGGGTCAGCGTGGCGGCGTCGACGCGGTGTTCGGAGCCCTGGGCGACGGCGATGGCGTCCTGGCGCCGCTCACTGACGGTGAACTCCTCCCCCGCCGCGCTCGCGGATCCGTCATCCTCCGGGGCGGGTGTGGCCTGCCCGCTCGCGACGGAAGTGGCGGGGGTGGCGGCGTCGCCGGGATGGGTGGGTGTCGCGGCCTGCGGTGAGCCCACGGAGCAGGCGACCAGCAGGGTACCGGCCGCGGCGAGGCCCAGGATCGTGGACAGCGCGCGCACCCGGCCACGCCGCAGACCGGGAGTCAGTCCGCCTGCACCGGCACCCGGGCGCGCGTCCATGGCCTAGCTCCCCGTCTCCCAGTAGTACCAGCCCTCGGAGTCACTGGGGTACTGGATCCTGCCGCTGGCCAGCGTGGTGCGGGTGCAGTCCCGGTTGATCCGGAACTTCCGGTAGGAGACCTCTTGGCCCCAGGAGACGTACCGGGCATTACCGTACTTGTCCCGGGAGATGTGGCGCTCATAGGTGTTCGTGGAGGCGGTGGAGTTCGCGCTGGCCAGGGACGTGCTCAGGGACGCCGTGGCACGGGCCAGCACGGCGCCGACCTCGGCCTCCGCGCCGGCCACCACCTGCGCGGAGACGCTGCCCGAGTACGACCGGGCGACGACCATCTTCCCGCCGGGACCGTTCTTGAACGTCGGCACCCCACTGAAGGGCATGCGCACGCCCTTGCTGGCCAGCGAGTAATTCGTCTGGGTGACGCAGCAGACTCCCGTCGCAGCGCTGTCCGGGTGGGAGGTTCCGCTCCCGGCCATACAGGCGTCGGTCTCCGATGAGGCGGTGGCGGGGGCCAGGAGCGTGGCGCTCAGGGACAGGGCGGCCAGCACTCCCATGGCCCCCCGGTGAATGGACATTGTCTACTCCGGTGGAACGCTATAGGTGCCCCCATGATGAAATCATTGCTTCACACCGTCAATGCAGATTGTGTACCGATCCGGTAACGAGGCGTGGGCGATCATCCGGGAGGTGGCGGCGGCGCACGGGCGAGCCTCGCGGCCCGGCTCCCGGGCACAGCAAAGCGGCCGCCCTCCCGAGGGGGAGAGCGGCCGCTTCGTGCGTCTGACTAGATCAGAGCGGGCGGACCGAGGAGGCCTGCATGCCCTTGGCGCCCTGGGTCGCCTCGAACTCGACCTTCTGGTCCTCCTGCAGCTCCTTGAAGCCGGAGCCCTCGATGGCGGAGAAGTGAACGAAGATGTCAGCGGAGTTGTCGTCCGGGGAGATGAAGCCGAAGCCCTTCTCAGCGTTGAACCACTTGACGGTACCGGTGGCCATGGTGGCCTCTTTTCTATTCGGGGTGTATACCCACTGAAGGTTCCAGCGGGGGCGAAGCGGCATGTTGCGAACCGCTTCTCGACGCCCCGTTCAGCCCCGAAGGGCTTCCCGGTCCGCAAATGTGACGGACTTACTGCTACTACTACTTCTGGTACCACCGTACGGCACAAATCGTCAGGGACCTAATGCGCTCCCCGACGCCTGCTGAACGCCCGCGCCCACCGGCGGACCGGCGAGCGCGGGCAGCGGTCAGCGGGTGCGCGTGCGGTTGCGCCCCACCAGGGTCTCCGCGACGCCGATCAACAGCACTGCGGCGATCACGGCCACCACGAAGCCCAGGACGTTGAGCTCGAAGATGTCCCCCGTGCCCAACAGGTTGGCAACCACACCGCCGATCACCGAACCCGCCAGCCCCAACAGCAGGGTGGCCACCAGGCCGAGGTTCTGCTTGCCTGGCTTGATCAGGCGGGCAAGGGCGCCGATGACAAGTCCTGCCACGATAAATCCGATCACACTGGGTCCTCTCTCGATGATGAACTGGTCTGTTCCGGCCCCGATGAACCGGGTCTCGCCTCATCAGGGCCGACTATCGAACCTAGCGGACATCTTCATCGACGCCGCACCCGAACCGGTGTGACCTTCGTTCCGGGGCCGCGGCCGGGACACCTCCCCTAGGGGGTGGGGGCCGCGAGTTCGTCGTCGATGTACCCCGGGCGGCTGGCACGGAATCCGGCGATGGCCATGGCCACGGTCCCGGCGACCAGGGCCAGCAGGATGGCCGACCACTGGCCGGTGATGTCGTAGACGATGCCGACCAGCAGCGGGCCGGCGGCGGCCACGAAGTACCCGAACGGCTGGACGAACCCGGACAGCCGGGCCGTGACCAGCGCGGTCCGGCTGCGGGCGGCGATCAGTGCCAGGGCGGTGGGGAAGCAGAACCCGCCCAGGCCCAGCAACAGCGCCCACAGCAGGGGCATCAGGTCCGCGGCGACGTACAGCCCGAGGTACCCGGTGGCCGAGAGGACCGAGAACAGGACGGGGAACAGGGTCAGGTTGTGCACCCGGCTGATGAGGAACGGCATGACCAGGCCGCCCACGATGTTCAGCGCGCCGATCAGCGCCAGGGCGACGGCTCCCACAGAGGCCGGGGCCCCGCTGTCGAGGTAGATCTGCGGCAGCCAGCCCATCTGCACGTAGGCGTTCATCGACTGCAGGCCGAAGAACGCCATGAGGAACACCGCCGTCGGGGCCTTCCACAATGAGCCGCCCGGTTCGGCCCCGCTCATGCTGACCGACGGGAAGTCGAAGCCGGTGCGCGCCGAGACGATCACCCACACGACCACCTGCACGGCCGCGAACGAGGCCCAGACGAACAGGGCCCACCGCCAGGCGTCCTCGCCGTGGAAGAACAGGGCGCTCAGCGGGCCGACGGCGCCTGAGACCCCCAGCACCCCGGTGTACACCGTCATCAGCGCCACCGTGCGGTGCCGCCCGTGGTTCTTGATCCAGGCCGGCAGGAGCACGTTGGCCAGGGCGATGCCCGCCACCACGAACGCGGTGAGGACGATGAACACCCAGATCTGCCCCACCCAGGGGCGCACCGCCAGGCCGATCAGCGTGAGGACCATGCCGGCCGTCAGCGCGGTGCTCAATCCCAGCCGTCGCGCCAGCGGAACGGCGGCCAGGCCCATCAGTGCGAAGAACAGCCCCGGGATGGCCGTCACCACTCCGGCCAGCCAGCCGGCCGCGTCGAAGGCGTCCAGGACATCGCCGAGGACGGGCCCCAGGGAGGCGATACCGGCGCGCAGGTTGATGGCCGCCACGAACACGGCGATCACGGCCAGCAGGACCGGGACGGTTCCCAGGGTTCGCCGCGACTGAGTGTCACCGGCCGGAGCCACACCGTCCGCTGCGCGAGCAGCACCCTGCCGGTCACGGGGAGCGAGGAATCGCACAGCGCCTTCTTTCATCGATCAGCAGGTCACGGGCCGCCCGGACGCATGCGGGCGGAGTCTACTCCCCATGATGCCCACGGCCGGGGACGAGATCCCGCCCCTCACGGGGAGCCGCCCCCTGGGCGCAGCACGCGAAGAGGGCTCGAGCCTGACGAAGGACGCCCGGCAGAGACCGATCTCACCACCTCTCGTCATCGCCCCTCGTCACGATTGTGACGGCGGTCACATGATGGGCTAAGCTGGTGCATCATGAACGGGAACGATGTCACGCGTGCGCTCCATGAGCTGTTCGAGACTCAGGTGATCAATCACGGGGACTACAGCGTGGTCTACGCGGAGTCCTGCACCCCCGGCACGGCCCTGGTGATCGGTTATCGCCACACGCCCCTGGAACTCGTGCTCGTCCCGGTCGAGTTGACGCGCCCGCCGCAGGCCGGTGGCGACGCGCCCCGCGTGACGGCCCGTGCGGCCGGCCCGGTCTCCAGCATCGACCTGTCGAACGTGGCCACCCTGGCGGACACCGGCACCGGGTACCGCGTGGAGACCGTCACCGGCTTCCGCGCCGGCTTCGAGGTCGAGGACACCGCGCACATTTCCCTCAGCGCTTCCACCGGCGTGGTCGAAGACGACGCGTTGATGCTGCTGCAGGACCAGGAGGCCGAGGACTTCCACGAGTTCATGACCCACTTCATGGACATCCTGGACGGGTTCTACCAGGTGCCCGAGGCCCCCGAGTTCCTCGAGGACGCCTCCGCGCACTCCCTCGCCGCCTGACGGCCCCGGGAGCCCTCAGCCATTCCCGCCGCACCCCGCCGCCCCCAGGGCGCGGGGACCCCCCTCGACGGCGTCATCCCGCTCGACGAGTCCCACCAGCCACTCAGTGGACAGCCGCGACCGCGGCACATTCCCAGGAGGACCCGCCGTCCGCCAGGCGCGCCCGCCCGCCCCATGGCGTCATGTGATTGACCACCTCGGTGACCACTGATACTTTCCTGTGACGTGGATCACTGACCGAACGGTCAGTCAGCCACGCGATCGCAGGGGGCCCGCATCCGGGCCGAGGGGGCCCGGCATCCACCAGCTGCCGGGAGCGCGATCACCCGCTATAGGCACTCGAGTGAGGTACTCACGCATGAACAACGTCAAGCGCACCGCTGGTGTGGCGCTCACCCTGACCCTGTCCCTGGCCGCGCTCGCGCCGGCCGCGGCCACCACCGGGACCGGCACCGGCACCGCCGCTGGCCTTGTGGCCTCGGCCGCCACCGCGGGCGAGGTCCAGAAACCGTCCGAGGACGTCACCATCAAGCGGGACCAGTACGGTGTCCCCCACGTCTACGCGGACACCACCTTCGACGTGTTCTACGGCTACGGATACGTGGTGGCCCAGGACCGGTTGTTCCAGATGGAGATGGCCCGCCGGGCCGTTCTCGGCACCTCGGCCGAGGTGCTGGGACCGGACTACGTGGAGATCGACCGCCGCACCCGCGCCACCTTCGATCCGGCCGCCATCCGCGCCCAGCTCGAGGACCTGCCGAAGGAGCACCTGGACGTGCTGGCCGGTTACGCCGAGGGCATGAACCGGCACCTGCGCCAGATCGAGGCGGACCCCGGCACCCTGCTGCCCAAGCAGTTCTCGGACCACGGTTTCACCCCGCAGGAGTGGACCGCGTACGACGTCGCGATGATCTGGATCGGCACCATGGCCAACCGGTTCTCCGACTCGACCGGTGAGGTCGCCAACCTGCAGACCCTGCAGTCCCTGGTCGACGAGCACGGCGAGGAGAAGGGCCGGGAGCTGTTCGACCAGATCCTGTGGACCGAGGACCCCACCGCACCCACCACCCAGCCGCGCAAGGACACCCGGGCGCCGAAGCACCTGCCCGGCGGGCAGGAACGCGAGGAGGCTGCGCGGGCGAGCGCGACGGCGTCGGGCCTGTCCCCCATCGACACGGACCTGAGCGACGACGGCGTGGAACGCATGCGCGCCAACGGCGGAGGTTCGGCCCCCGGTGACCGGCCGGAGGCCTCGAACCTGTGGATCACCGGGGAGAAGAAGACCCGGGGCGGCGGCTCCACGCTGGTCAACGGCCCGCAGTTCGGCTGGTTCAACCCCTCCTACGTGTACGGCATCGGCCTGCACGGCGCGGGATACGACGTCACCGGCAACACCCCCTTCGCCTACCCGGCGGTCATCTTCGGCACCAACAGGAAGACCTCGTGGGGTGCCACGGCCGGGCCACTGGACGTCAACGACGTCTACCAGGAACAGCTGAACCCCGAGGACCCCACGCAGTACCGGTACCAGGGTCAGTGGCGGCAGATGGAACAGCGGCAGGAGACCATCGAGGTCAAGGACGGCGAGCCGGTGACCCACACCGTCTACTCGACCGTGCACGGCACCGTGACGAGCATCGACACGGAGAACAACACGGCGTACGCGAAGAAGCGGTCCTGGACCGGTACCGAGGTGCAGTCGCTCATGGCGTGGGTGGACGTCACCAAGGCCCGAGACTGGGACGATTTCCTGGACGAGGCCCAGAAGATGGGCATCAGCATCAACTGGTACTACGCGGACCGCCGGGGCAACATCGGCTACGTCTCCCCCGGCAGGATGCCGAAGCGCCCCGAAGGTCAGGATGCCCGGGTGCCCGCCACCGGTGACGGCTCGATGGAGTGGGAGGGCATCCGGGACTTCTCGGAGAACCCGCAGACCTACAACCCCAAGCAGGGGTACATCGCCAACTGGAACAACCAGGCCGGCCCGGGTGCCGTGGGTGACAGTGGCAACTGGTCTCCCGTGGACCGGGTCCAGGAGATCATCGCCGAGCTCGAGTCCCAGCGGAGATTCACGCCCGAGGAGTCCTGGGACATCATCGAGACCACCAGCTTCGCGGACCTGAACATCCGCTACCTGCGCCCCTCCCTGGAGAAGGCCGCGAAGACGTACCACCCGCGCAGCCAGGAGCGCGAGCTGATCGACCTGGTCCTGGACTGGGACGGCCAGGCCAGGGACGACGACGGCGACGGCCTCTACGACGATCCGCAGCCGGCGATCATGCGCGCCTGGCTGCCGCGGCTCTTCGAGGAGGTCCTGGCCGACGACCTGCCCGAGGATGTCTATCGGCAGTACGCCCAGAACATCTATCCCGAGGCGGGCGTCGCCCGGCCGGCCAACGGCACCAAGCTGGTCTACAACGCCCTGCTGGGGCGTAAGGCCGGCGTGGAGCAGCACGTGGACCTGCTGGACGGCGAGGACGGCCCGAGCGTGCTGGCCGCCACCTACCTGGAGGCGATCGACCAGCTCGAGGCCGAGCACGGGAGCGATCCGGCGGACTGGGAGGCGCCCATGGCCCAGCACACGTTCAGTCACAAGAACTTCATCGGCGTGGACCAGGCCGGTGAGGACGAACGGTTCACGGCACTGAATTACATGAACCGCGGCACGGAGAACAACATGGTGCACCTGGACGGGCGCGACGCCGAGATGTGCACCGTGGCCCCTCCGGGCCAGAGCGGGTTCATCGCCCCGGACGGCACCCGGGACGAGCACTACAGCGACCAGCTGGAGATGTACGGGGACTTCGAGTGCAAGGACGAGCACCTGACCCGCCGGTCGGTGGACCGGGCCGCGGAGTCCACGACCGTGCTGACCGACGACGGGGAGGTCATCGAGTCCGCACGCTGAGCGGGGTCAGGTCCCGCCCGGAGCCCGCGCCCCCGAGCCGGGCGCTATCGGGCGGGACCGCCGGCCGGCTGCGCCGCGCACCGAGGGCTGCGCCGTCCGATCCAGGCCAGCGCCGCATCCACGGCCATGGCGAACCCGTCCAGCTTGCGTGTCTCGGTGTCACGGCTCGCCACGGGGCCCGTCAGCCGGGTGAACTCCGGTGCGACGTTCTGCCAGAGCGGAACCGGTGACGAGGCGTCCAGGGCGGACCCCAGCACGATGACGTCGAGCATGGTGGCCGCCGCCATCCACTCGTCCTCCGGCAGCCCCGCCTCCTCGAGCAGGGCGAACAGGACCTCGTAGATGGCCTGCGTCGGCCGGTCGTCCACCGGCTGGCCCACCACGACCGGGAGCAGCCAGGGCGCCCCGGCCGTGGCCTGCCGATAGGCGTGGGCCCAGCCGCGCAGGCGCTGCTCCCACGGCATCCCATGGTCTGACAGGGACTCGAGGTCGATCCCCGCGTACAGCTCGGCGCGCATCAGGTCCACGATCTCGTCCCGGCCGCCGGGGATGTGGTGGTAGAGGGAGGAGGGGTGCACCTTGAGCTCCGCGGCCAGGGCCGGGATCGTGAACTCCCGCCCGCGGCGCAGCATGTCCAGGGCGGTCCGGACGATGCGCTCGCGGGACAGGATCTTCTGCAGGGGGCGCGCCATGACAGGAGTATGGCACTCAGCCGCGCGGGCCCGGGCCGGCGCGGTGGGGCCGCCGGCGGTCACTCATGGAGCACCACCGTCCGGCCGCGAGCGCCGGCACGCATGTCCTCGAACGCCTCGTTCACCTCGTCGAGGGGCCGGCGCCGGGTGATCAGCTGGTCGATCGGCAACCGTCCCGACCGGTACAACCGGGCCAGCAGGGGGAAGTCCCGGGCGGGGACGGTGCTCCCGTAATTGGAGCCCAGCAGGCGTTGGCCGTTCTCGGCGAAGGCCAGCAGGTCCAGGGCCACCGGTCGGTCCTGGGGCGGCAGCCCGACGACCACCGCGGTTCCGCCGCGGGTGAGGAAGGGAGGCATCTGCTGGATGGTCTCCACCCGGCCGATGGCCTCGAACGCGTAGTCCGCTCCGCCGTCGGTGAGCTCCTTGATCTCCCGGGCGACGTCCTCGGTGGTCCTGCCGGAGGAGTTGATGGCGTGGGTGGCCCCGAACCCCTGGGCCAGCTCGAGGGACGCGTCGTTGACGTCGACGGCGATGATCGGCTCGGCGCCGGCCAGTCTCAGTCCCATGACGATGCACAGGCCCACCCCTCCACTGCCGATGACCACGGCCGAGCGGCCCGGCTTGACCTCGGCGTCGTTCACGACGGCGCCCACGCCGGTGGCGACCGAGCAGCCGATGAGTGCGGCGACGTCGAAGGGGACGTCCGCGGGGATCCGCACCGCGGCCTGCACCGGCACGACCGCGTACTCGGCCATGGAGCCGACGGCGAGGTAGGGGTAGACGGCCTGGCCGTCCATGGACAGCGGGGTCGTGCCGTCGGGCAGGAGGCATTCCTCCGAGCGCGACCCCGTGCAGACCCAGGACCGTCCCTCACGGCACGCGGAGCAGGACAGGCAGGGGTAGAACCAGGTGAGGACCACGTGATCACCCGCCTGCAGCTCCGTCACGCCGGGGCCCACGGACTCCACGACGCCGGCACCCTCGTGGCCCATGATGGTGGGCGAGGGAAGCGTCCAGTCGCCGTCCAGCACGTGCCGGTCCGAACCGCAGACCCCGGAGGCCCGCAGCCGCACGCGGACCTGTCCCGGCCCGGGGACGGCGACCTCCACCTGGTGCAGCGTCATCTCCTGCCCGGACCCTGCGTGCACCGCCGCGCGAGCCGTCAGCGTGTCGATCGTGGTGGTCATGCGCGGCCTTCCTTCGCCTGCGTGGGTGCGGTGGATGTGGTGCCAGTCGTGACCGGCACCGGCACGGGCTCGGGGCTGAGCCGGCGGCCGCGGTGGATGAGGGCTGTGGCCAGCAGGTAGACGACGGCCGCCACCAGCGCCGCCGGGAAGGAGGCGGTGATCACCGAGAAGACTGGCTGCGTGTCCAGGGTGATCGGGTTGTAGAGCCACAGGTAGAACGCGGCCCCGGCCACCAGCCCGAGCATGCCGGCCCCGTTCACCCCACCGGGGTAGGCGTACAGCTGACCGTGCTGGGCCAGGTGCAGCTCGCGCAGGTCCATGCGCTGGCGGCGCAGGAAGAAGTAGTCCGCCACGGCCACGCCGCACACGGCCGTCAGGAAGGCTCCGGAGACGGACACGAAGACCATGAACTGCTCGTACATGAACTGGGGGAAGAAGGACAGGATCGCCGGGAGGACGAAGAACGACGCCGTCAGCACGGTCCAGGGGATGCGCGCCAGGAGCCGGCCGGAGGACTGGCGGATGGCGAGGATCGTGGAGTAGATGATCGAGGACATCGAGGTGATATTCGCGAAGGCGATGAAGACGAGCACCGCGACGCCGAGAACGGGCCCGCCGAAGGGAACCATCCACAGGGTCGGGTCCGAGTCGCCCAGCGTCAGAGCGGCGCCCATGCCCACCATCTGGGCGATGAGGGTCGCCACCAGTAGTCCGCCGTACGCCGGCCACACGGCGGCCTTGCGGGAGACGGTCATCCGGGCCAGTGATCCCATGACGGGGTACCAGGAGACCCCCACGCCCACGTTGAACTCGACGGCCACCATGAAGTTCAGGGTCGCGTCGTCGAAGGGCGCCAGCGGGGCCGCGTCCAGCAACGCGCCCCACGAGGTGTTGACCACCAGGAACCCGAACATGACCACGGTGATCACGGCCAGGCCGGGGGCGATCCACTTGTTGAACTTCCCGATCGTCACGGGACCGCGGGACAGCACGAACCAGGCCAGGAGGATGGCCAGGAGCGCACCGACCACCACGGCCGGACCGTACTGGTCGAGCTCGACCCCGCTGACGGTGGAGGCCACCTGCGAGGCGGCCCGGCCGGCCATGATGGCCAGCAGCGCGGACCAGCCCATCTCCGTGACGAGGATGACGGTGAAGACGAGGATGCCCACCCCCACCACGCCAAAGGCGCCCCGGAGCAGCGTGTACTGCTCACTGCCGTAGCGCTGCGAGGCGACCACGGAGGCCAGCACCATGAAGCACAGGCCGATGGCGTTGCCGATGATCATGGCGGCCACCCCCTGCTGGAAGCCGACCAGCAGTGCGGTGGATCCGCCCACGAGGAAGGCCCAGGTGGCGATGGCCAGCGCGGTGTTCACCCACGTGAAGTCCCAGCCGGACCAGGTCCGCTCGTGCTTCAGCAGGGGGAAGGTGCCGTAGGAGGACTCCCGGTCCAGTTCCTGCTCCGCCGATTCCCTATGGTGACGGGTCGCGCGCGCCTCGCCCGCCTCACCCGTCTCGCTCACGCGATCACCACCAGCAGGCCGAGGAGGCAGATGGCCACGGTCGTCAGGACGTACCCCGTCAGCTCCCGTGCGGACAGGGGCCGGCGCGAGTCCTCGCCGGTGGCCTCCTCGTGGGCCACGGCGGCCATCCTGCGTTCGAGTTCGTCCGCCACGTGGGCGGGCATCCCGACGTCGGTCAGCTCCGCCGTGGCGGTGAGGCGTGGGGGCGCCCAGGCGAGGGCGTCCTCCCGGTGGGGGAATTCGTGGCGGCGGGAGTTCATGGCAGCTCCTGGGGGCCGGGGCTTGGATTATCCAATGGCATTTGGTTATGAAAGTGTTAGCGCTCACACTGGAGGTGTCAAGAGCCAGCGCGGGCCGGGGTCCGCGTCCGTCCAGGGAGGTCCGAGATGTCGCAACGTCAGATGAGGGTGGGCATCGTCCAGGCCGCGGCCGGTCCCGGCGAGGTGGACCGGAACCTCGCGGTCCTGGAGCGCTGGGTCGGTGAGGCCGCCGCGCAGGGCGCGGACGTGGTGGTCACTCCCGAGCTGTTCGCCACCGGATACGACCCCGCCACGGCGTGGACCCACGATGCCGAGCAGATCCGGGGCCGCCTGGTCCGGGTCGCCAGCCGGGCGGGCGTCGGGCTCGTCGCCTCCACGGTGGACACCGCCGGGGGCCGGTCCCACATCTCCGCCTCCTTCTTCGATCCCGACGACGGTGAGATCGGCCGGGTGCGCAAGCGCCACCTCTACGGGGCGACCGAGCGGCAGTACTTCGCCCCGGGTGATGACTACGGCCTGCCGGTGGACTGGCGCGGGCTCCGCTGGGGGCTGGGGATCTGCTACGACGTCGAGTTCCCCGAGTTCGCCCGGGCGCAGGCGCGGCACGGCGTCCAGGTCCTGCTGGTGCCCACCGCGGTCCCGGTCCTCGACGACCCCGGTCCGCTTCCGTTAGACGGTGAGGCCCCGGCTCCGGAGGACCGGTACTCGGCGACGCTCACGTCCACCCTCCAGGTCCCCTCGCGGGCGCTGGAGAACGGTCTCTACATCGCCTACGCGAACCACGCCGGTGAGGGGTTCACCGGCTACTCGTGCATCGCCACGCCGGCCGGCCGCCATGCCGTGCTGATGGACGCCTCGACCGAGGGGGTGGCCGTCGCCCCGGTGCGGGCCGCCATGGTCGAGCACGCCCGCGGGCTCAACACCTATCTCGAGGACCTCGGCCGCTGATGGGGGTGCCGGACCGCTGACACGGAAGACCCGCCCCGCACCGCGGCCCGGCGTGGTTCACTGTCCCCATCGGGATCGAGCCCCCCAGATCGACCCCCAGATCGACCCCCAGGAGGACCTGCATGTCACAGGAGGGAATCCACCGCGCCGGCGGTGCGCTGTTCCGCGGCCCGGGCCAGGACGGCCTGCTGCACCGGGCGTTCCTGCGCGGTGAGGGGTTCAGCGCCGAGGACGTGCGCCGCTCCCCCGTGATCGGCATCGCCACCACTGCCAGCGAACTCAACCCCTGCAACGCGGGACTGTCGTCGCTGGCCGAGGAGGTCAAGGCCGGGGTCCGGGCGGCCGGCGGGCTGCCCCTGGAGTTCCCCACCATCTCGATCTCCGAGCCGTTCTCCCGGCCCTCGAGCATGTACCTGCGCAACCTGCTGTCCATGGACGTCGAGGAGATGGTGCGCGCCTCCCCCATCGACGGCGTCGTCCTGCTCGGCGGGTGCGACAAGACCATTCCCGCCCAGATCATGGGCGCCCTCAGCGCCGGTCTGCCCGCCCTGGTCGTCGCGGCGGGCCCGCGCCCCGTGTCCTGCTTCCAGGACAATCCCGAGTTCACCGTGGACGACGTCTGGCCCCTGTGCGAACAGCGCCGGGTGGGCGCGCTCGACGACGGCGCCTGGGAGAGACTCGAGGGCTCGGTCAACGTGGGTGTGGGGACCTGCAACGTGATGGGCACGGCGACCACGATGGCGGCGGTCGCCGAGGTGCTCGGCTTCGCCCTGCCGGGGTCGACCCTGCCGGCGGCGGTGAGCCAGGCCCGCCGCGCGGTGGCGCGGGACACCGGGGAGGCGATCGTGGCCGCCGTCGGGCGCGGGGAGGTGCCCGGTGAGCTGGTGACGCTGCAGTCCCTGGAGAACGCGTTCCGGGCGATCACGGCGATGGGCGGGTCCACCAATGCGGTGATCCACCTGGAGGCGATCGCCGGGCGGGCCGGGCTGCGGATCGGGCAGGAGCGGCTGGACGAGTGGTCGCGCACCACCCCGGTGCTGGCCGACGTGAGGCCCGGCGGGCGCTACCTGCTGGAGCACTTGGACCAAGCCGGTGGCGTGGTGGAGGTGCTGCGCCGGCTGGGCGAGCGGATCCACCTCGAGGCGCGTGGCGCGGGCGGGCGCCCGTGGGGTGAGGTCCTCGCGGGCACTCCCCCGGCGGACGACCATCCGGCGCTGCGGAGCGTGCAGGGCCCGGTGGCGCCGCGGGGCGCGCTGCGGCTGATGCGCGGATCCTTGGCCCCGGAGGGGTGCGTGATGAAGCTGGCCGCCGGGGCACCGGCGCGGCACCGGGCCCGGGCGGTGGTGTTCGACGGGCTGGAGGACCTGCACGCCCGGATCGACGACCCGGACCTGGACATCGACGCCGACTCGGTCCTGGTGCTGCGCGGGCTCGGGATGGTCGGGGCGCCGGGGATGCCGGAGGTCGGGCACCTGCCCATCCCGGCCAGGCTGCACCGCCAGGGCGTGCGGGACATGGTGCGGATCTCGGA